>JAAUQQ010000224.1 GCA_012032745.1 Synechococcales cyanobacterium RM1_1_8 | reverse complement strand
GACCCTGGTAGCGGCCCCCGCCCCGATAGAGATCCACGACTGGATCAACGACAAAGCCGAACTGTATGCCTACTGCCTCGGCGCGGTGACCCAAGCCCTGACCAACTACCCGGTGGGTGAAGAAACCCTCCATGCAGCGGCCTCGACCCTGTTCATCAGCGCGAGCCGAAAATTCAAGCTGGAGTACGCCTGACCTCCACTTCAACGCCCTAGGGATGCCACTCGCATCCCTTTTTTTGGTCTGACCTGAGCCAGCCCAGGGGCTCACGCCCCAAAAAGGTGACCGACCAACCTATTCACCTTGGAGCAAAGTCCCATGGCTCAAACCCCTGCCATCTTGACCGACACGGTTCAAACCGAGAACAACGCCAACCAGCTCATGGCCCAAGGGATTCCGACCCAACATGCCATCGACCTCAGCGAAGCCATCGCCGCCCACCGAGCCAGCGGTCGGCGTCCGAGCCGCAAGGTCAAAGCCCTAGTGAAAACCTACGGCCAGGGCATTCGCCAGGCCATTGTTCTGCCCCGTGGGTTCGCCCGCTAGAGCCAGCGCAGCGAGAGAGGAATCCCCTCTCCCGCTGCGTTCTTTTTTAACCCTGGCCAAAGGCCAGAAAGGGGCGAAGCCAACACTGCTTCAGTCCTTCATCCCATAAATCCATGATTGACATCACCGGCGCGAAATTCCAATTCGACCGCTTCTTGGCAACCCCTGGCGGCCAAACCGTAGACCCGGCCAGCCTGTTCACCGCCTCGGGCCAACACCTCCGGGTCGAACAAAGCCAATGCTGTGAGGAAGACCACCAGAGCAACCTAGACGCCCTGGAGTCTGGAGAGCGCATCTTCACCGTCCACCTGGATGCCCAGGGTCACCGCTTCTACATCATCACCGACGCGGTGTTCGACGGTGACCCCCTGGACCGCCGGGACTGTGCCACCACCGTCCTGCGCCCTGAGGAATATTAGCAACCGAGCTGGGGCCAGCGGCCCAGCAGCGTGGGGGATACCAACCTTCCCCAATCCATGCTTCTAGGTTGAATACCATGACCCAAGCTCACTATTCCCCTGGCCCGGATCAGGTCCGTCGCGGGGACGAACTGGCTCAACTGGCCCAAGAGCCCTACGGTACAACGCATCTCGAAGCGGAAGCCGCCGCGCTGCAACAGCAAGTGGATGCCTTCCTCCAACGGTTCAGCAACCAAGACATCGCCTTCTGCCTCCAGCGTAGCCACAACGCCCTGGCCGAAGAGCAGCGAGCGGGCTACCGAATGGAAATCCGCCTGCTGAGCAGGTCCTACCAACAGGGCGGCTACGACGCCCTAGATTGAAGTCTCCTAGAGCGCTCCCCACTGTGCCTTCGCAGTTGGGGAATGCTTTGGGCGTCCAAAGGCCGCAGGGAGAGACGAATGAGCCCATGCGCCATGCTGACCCTGCCCCCTGCCCGTCTAGAAGCCGTTGCCCAGCTCTGCATCCAGGAGTTTCGCCAGTTTCCACCGACCCAGCTTGTGATTGTCACCCTCAACCGTGACGGCCAACTCATTGGCACCACCCGCCTGCTCCAGCCGTTTGACCGGTACTCGACCGAGCAACTGATCCGCTACATGGTCCAGGCCCAGGCGGCGAGCGCCGTCGTGGCCGACCTGAGCCCCTGGCCGCTGTGGAGCATCGACCCATCCCTGCAACGTCTCCATGAGGTGGATGAGCTGCTAGCTCAATGCCAAGCCCGAGAGATTGAGCTGCTCGATTACCTCTGCATCCAAGGTCTGACCTACTGCTCCCTGCGGGCGGAAACGGACCTGTGGTATGCCATCTGTGCCTGAGAACTCCCCGATTGGTTTCGCGTTGATTGCCCTCCCAGGCCAGCGTGAAACCGCTTTTTTGAGCGGAGCCCGCCCTGGGCAAGTGGGTATTTCTGGGGTCATTCCTTGGGACATTCCTGGAGTCTTGACGTCCAGGTTTAAGTTGCCATACCATCTAAAGACAACGGCTGACGCCGAAACCGATGAGGTCTGCCCTCCCTACACCGCAGACTGACCCATCACAATATTTGGAGCAAATGAATATGAACCGCAATGAAGCGAAAGCCTATGCCCTCAATGAACTGGGCTTAGACCGTGACACCGTCCGTCAATTCGGTAATTTGAGCCGGACCCAAACCTGGCTGGATGCGATCTCAGCCCACGAATCCGAATCTGAGCCAGCCGAGACCGATGACATCCGTCTTGAAGCCTTGGCCGAAGCCCCAGCGGAGCTGATGCGGCCTGGGGAAGCTGCCCTTGAAGACGGCTTCATCACCTTCTGGGAGTCTGACCCCGAGCCGGTCTTGCCCCAGCCGCTGGCTGGCTTACCGGCCCTGGATGAGGCCTGGGATGACCCGGAGCCGGACAGCCCTGCGACCCCGCCTGTCCTGGTCTATCCCATCGTCATCGCCCTGATGATGCTCTGGGCCTGGGTCCAGTTGTTACTCCTGGGAGGCAAGGCCCTCTGCTGGCTGCTGTCTGGGATTGCGACAGGACTGGATGCCATTGCCCAGGAGCGACTTCAGCGCCAGCGGGAGTTCAAGCTGGGGCCGACTCAGGGGGTTACCTTGTAACTTCTCAAAAAGAGCTGTTGCGTAATGTGTACAGAGGTTGCCAAGCGCAGGGAAATCTGGTGTAAGAGAGTAATGAAGAAAGAGATTGTCTTGCCGGGAGCGGAAAGAAGTGAGCTAGAGAGCTTGCGTACTTTGGTGCGTCAACAACAGGAATTGATTGAGACGTTAGAAGAGAAGCTAGCCAAGCAAGAGAAGCGAATCGAGGAGCTCGAAGCGGAGCTGAAGGCGAGTAAGAAGCTAAAGGGAAAGCCCAAGCTAAGTGCGAGCCGCTTGAACGAGAAACCGAAATCAGTGGGTGGGAAAGGCTTCGCGAAGCGTAGCAAGAAAGGGGAATTCAAGGTCGATGAGGAACGAATCATTGAACCGCCCGAGGGAGAGGAGAAGAGAAGAGGCGTTTCAATGGATACCGTGATTATGATGTGCAGGAATTGGAGCTGCGTCGTCAGAACATCCGGTTCCGTTTAGCCGAGTATGTGAGAGAAGATGGAACGACGGTGGTGGGGAAGCTGCCCCGCGAGTATGAGGGAGGGCATTACGGGCCAAAGCTGCGAAGCTATATTCTCTACCAGCACTATCAATGTCGGGTGCCTCAGCCGTTAATCCGTGAGCAGTTGCAGGAGTCAGGGGTTGAGATATCAGCGGGTCAGCTCAGCCGACTGTTAACGGAGCCAGGAGCTGCCTTCGAAGCCGAGCAGGCAGAGGTATTACAAGCGGGATTAACCAGTAGTCGCTATGTCCATACCGACGATACGGGGGCAAGACACCAGGGAAAGAACGGTTATTGCACCGTGATTGGGAATCAATGGTTCAGCTACTTTTGCACCACCGGGAGTAAGAGTCGAGTCAACTTCTTGGAAATTCTCCAAGGGCAACAGCCCATTTATGTGCTCAATGAGGATGCCCAGCAGTATCTGAACGAGCGGTCACTGGCCACCAAGCACTTTGAGAAATTGAGATTTTCGGAGCAAGTGTTGGCGAGCGATTCGGACGCTTGGGCGCGGTATCTTTCGTCCTTAGATATCGTCACCCCCCAAGCGGTGCGTTGGGTGAGTGAAGCCGCCTTGCTGGGAGGAGCGCTGAGCCAAGGGCTGTCTGAGCAATTGAGAATTCTCAGTGATGGCGCTCCCCAATTCAACCTCCTGGTTCATGCCTTGTGCTGGGTCCATGCGGAGCGGGGGCTGCGAAAATTATCCGCTCCCACCGCCTTGCATCGCCAGAATGTCGAGGAGATGCAGCAAGGCTTGTGGGACTATTACCGGAGATTGCAGCAGTACCCGCAGCAGCCCACCGCTGAGTTCAAAGCCCAGTTAGAGCAAGAGTTTGACCAACTCTTTGGTCGATGTTATCTCCACCAGGCTTGTTTAAATAATCTCTTGAGCCGATTTCGACAAGACAAGAGCCAACTGCTCGCGGCGCTCGATTGCCCTGAATTACCCTTGCACAATAATCCAGCGGAATCGGACATTCGAGAATTTGTCACCCGCCGCAAAATTAGTGGGAGCACCCGCTCTGAAGCGGGACGCAAGTCTCGCGATACCTTTGTCGGGTTGAAGAAGACCTGCCGCAAACTCGGGGTTTCTTTCTGGCAATATTTGCTTTCGCGATTACACCACAACTCGGAAATCCCATCTTTGCCCGAGCTCATTCGAGGACGCGCTACTCAGATCACAGGTCTCGCTCTTGCATAAAGCTCGCTGTTCTACAGCACTTTTTGAGTAGTTACGTTACCTTTGCCGTCTCGTGAACGATGAATGGACAGGCCGAATGTCTTGCAACAGTAGCGCTGCTTTGCAAGGCATCGGCCCTGGTATTGTGAGCAACACCAGCATGAACAGATTAAAATTCCAAGGCTTTTACCCGCCCAAGCCCATTATTCGAGGACGTTACCGTGGCCAGTCTTAAACAACTCTTTGCCCTAGCCAAGCGCAGTGATTCCGATGTGAAAATCCAAATCCTGGATGACCAAGCAGAAGAAGTCGCAATCATTTTCACGATTGAGCCGACTGCCGCTGCTTTCCATAAGCTGGTCAAGCTCGAATGGCCTCAATCCCGGCAAGAAAATTGTGCCGTCATTCTGAAGCTCTTGCCCTAGCGGGATGTCGCTTGTTGAGGAGCTGGAGGTGAAAATAGAATGGTGTTTCCCGCCAGCGAGAAGGATTCTTTTCCAGGTCCAGTACTCAGTTCACGATAAATAGATTCAGCCTGTTCAACTGTGGCATAGGTCAGGATGGAGTCATTCTGACCTGAACCGGGTTGAACTGTTTGTAAGCCAGTGTCTGTGCCTTGCATGGTCCGCTGCTCCTAAAGGGCCAACTACCCTATTTTAACGACTGTTGGCTGTAATGATTTTAGCTAATGAGCCCTGCGCCAAGGCGCAAAAGCGGTGAGGGTCTTCGGACCCTCACCGTTGTTTTGATGAAACCACCATGCCTACGACGACCCCAACTCGTAAACCGACTGCTCGTAAATCGACTACTCGCCAGACGACCCAGAAGAAAGCGCCGAAGCCTCCCTTAGTCCCCTGCTACAGCCTGGCCGCCGTGCGCGGCATCCAAGCCGGTTGCGAATATTACTGCCTGATGATGCCGGTGCGAATGTTGGCCAAGAGCTTCCTGGAAACGGACCTGGAGCTGCCCGCCGAACGGCGAGCCCAACGTCTGCCCAATCCCCGCCGCGTCAAGCAGATCGCCGACTATGTCACCACCCATGTGAAGAGCTACGTGTTCAGCAGCCTGACTGCGTCAGTGCGCATTCCCAATCCGAATGATGCCGATGGATTCAAGTTCATCCCCGTCGGTGACAGCGACGCGGGCATCCTGAATATCCCGATGTCCGCCCAATTCCTGGTCAACGATGGCCAGCACCGACTCGCCGCCCTCAAAGCAGCCTGGAAGGAATGCCCAGAGCTGGGAGACGAAACCATCAGTGTGGTGGTGTTCCAGGACCGAGGCCTGCAACGGCAACAGCAAATCTTCCACGATTTGAACCAGGCAGCGAAGCCGAACAAGTCCATCGGCCTGGCCTACGACCATCGCAGCGAAGAAGGCGAACTGGTGCGACAACTGCGGCAAGTGGTGCCGGTATTCGAGCGCTTCACGGACCTGGAGAAAACCAGCGTCAGCGGGAAGTCAGGGAAGCTGTTCACCCTCAATGGCCTGCACAGCGCCGTGAAGATCATGCGTCAAGGGCTGGGCGCACTATTCTGCACCCCTGAATTGCTCCAGCATTACTGGGAGGCGGTGACCTATGCGATGAGCGACTGGCAGGCCGTCCTGGACCAGCCGCTCACAGCGAGCGAAGTTCGTCGCGACCACGTCAGTGGCCATGCGGTCAGCCTGGAGGCCTTGGCCTATCTGGGTGTCGAACTGCTGAAAGACCACCCTGAGGGCTTGGTTTGGCAGGTACGCTTGACCCGGCTCAACCTAGGCCAGGTGGACTGGCGCAAGAGCAATCCAGATTGGGAGGGACTGTTCATCTTCGGCGGCAGCATCCGCAAGAACAAGACGACGGCCCAGGCCTTGGGGCGCTATTTGGCCCAACGAGGCCCCTGGGTGAACTAGGGGACGATGGAGCAGCTCGCGGGGAGCCAGACACTCCCCGCGATTCAAACCAGCGGAGGGTTGGATGGCCACTTCGGGAGCTGTCCCCCTCGGCAGCGGGCTGGCATGGCGTTGGACGGGTGGCGGTGGCGTTGGCCAGGTCGCCTAGATAGGGTTACTCGTGCCGGGCTGACTGGAACCCACCGAAAAGGGAGGCTCAGTGCGGTTTATAGACTGCCATCTGGAGGCTGGAGCATCGGGATGACTCCCCGCATCTTGGTGGATGTCAGCAGCAACCCGCATTTACCCAGAGGCCCACCCCATGACGTTTATCACCCTGTCCTTGTTCGCCGCCTGCCTGTTGCTCTGGGAAACCGAGTCCCCGGCTCAGGCCCCGCTTGTTCTGACCTGTCGTGCCTCCGGTCGCCTGGCTCCCGCGATCTGGTTGGCCTACCGTGGTACGGGTCGTTTGGGTTGCTACCGGGGCAGTGAGCGGGGCTAAGGTGAAGCGACCCATTGTCACAGAGCCCTCCAGGGGTGTCCCAAAGCAAAGCCCCCGCCCCGATGGCGAAGGCTGAATTGTAGATACGCCTGAATTTTACTGAGTGTTAAACGATTCGATTATGCCAGCTCTGGGCTGGGCCAGCAGCAACGTAGAGCGCCTTGAGGGAGAAGCGGCTGGCTATGCTATGCGATTTGTTCTGTAGTGCAAGGAGCATTATTTAGAAAGCTCTCCAGCTCAGAAGAGTTAACAGGAAACTCCCAGCGTAATGCCCCATTACTTGCGACATAGGCATCAAAGCGTTTTCCCGTGTCATAGAGCGGAAACGTTTCGACGAGAGCCGTTTGTCCCTTGCCCGTCTGTGCCTCAATGGCGATGACTTCTGTATCCGCTTGCCAATATTTAATATCTGCTTTCATGATTGCTCTCCCTTAGTCGTTATATGCAGCCTAGAAGCAGCCAAGACATGCGCCCCGCTTCTAGCCCGTCCGCCATTATAGTAAACAGTATCAACAGATACAGAATTTATTTGTACTTCTCAACACAGTCGTCCCGTTTTTCTGGAAAGGGTGTGATTGAAGCGGAGCGACCCTCTCTAGGGCTAGCGGCCCAGCCTGGCCTGGTGTCGTCCTGCCCAGGGGGATGCAACCTGCCACGATTGGTGCGGTGAGCGTTCGTGAGAGCGCCCAACAGTCTAGAGAATGGGCTTAAAATTCTATCGCTGGGGGAGGTGACCCTAGAGGTTAGGGAGAAGCGGTGGCGGCGATGCCAAAAGAAAAGCCCCGGTGACCCCACCGAGACTTTTCCTGTACCTGTTGTTCGAGCGACTTCAGGCTGTTGCTTTATTGAGCCCAGTGGTTAGGCCGCATAGGCTTCTTGGCTGAGTTGTAACGCAACTCTTTTTGCCCATCGTGCGGCCACCGTGCGGGGAGCCTGCATCGGATGACCGACGGCCAAGCGGGTCAACTCCCGCAAATGATTGTTCGTGGGTGGACGCCGCTTCAAATGCCTTGGGTGACCAGACGACTTTGGAATTGTGTCAGAGAGTACCAATCCCAATTCAACCTGTCTTCGTTGTGGACGGGGAGTTGTTCTGCCAAGGCGCGGAGATGTTCTAATTTATTGGCCATGCTGCTTGCCTAGGATTGTTCAAGAGAGACGAGTCTGTGGGTCTGTCACCCTCGTGAATGACGGGAGAGACGCCTTTTGAGCAGTTGCACTCTTTTATTATAACTTTTGTTTCTTTGCTTGACGTGGCCTCACATTTGGATTACTGATTGCATTCATTTTGAGGAGACTCAGGCCCGTTGAAAACCGAATGACCGGGCCAAGGCCCAGGGACTGATGTCAATTCAGTTCTGAAATGCAAAGCCCCTTCATCGCCCGTGACAGCAGCGCCGCCAGTCTTCGCTTTGACCGGCTCCAGGTCGCCCCGGCTTCCCTGAGCCCGAGCGAGCTACTGCGAGAGGCCCTGGGCCTGAGCAAGCAAAAGAGCGACCAACTGCTCCAACAGCTAGGAGATGATCTCACCCATCCTCTGGCCGCCCTGCGCCAGGTGGATCACACCCTGCTGGATTCCCTCGGCCTCACCCCCAGTGAAATCAGCCGTACCTTGGCCACCCTCCAACTGGCCCGCCGTCTCTATAGCCCCGTCCCGGAGACCCTGCCGCTGGAAAGCCCAGAAGCAGCGGTGGCTTACCTAGCCGCCGACCTGATGTGGGAAGTCCAGGAGAAGTTCGCCATCCTGATGCTGGATGTGAAGAACCGTCCCATTGGCCAACGGGTGCTGACCGTTGGTACAGCAACCGAAACCCTGGCCCATCCCCGAGACATCTTCGGTCGCGTGATCCGCTCCGGTGCAACCCGCCTGATTGTGGCCCATAACCACCCTCC
>JAAUQQ010000223.1 GCA_012032745.1 Synechococcales cyanobacterium RM1_1_8 | reverse complement strand
CCGGCCAGGTCGTTGCGGTCTTGGACAGTCGCGAGACCCATGAGGTCGCCGTCTTGGAAGCCCAGCAACAGGTGGCGATCGCCCAGGCCGACCTCGCCAAGGTCCAAGCCGGAGCCCAGCAGGGGGAAATCGGAGCCCAGACTGCTGAAATCAGCCGCCTCGCAGTGGAGCGCAGCAACCAGATCGCTGGCCAAAAAGCCACCATCCGCCGCCTGGAAGCCACCCGCGACGGCGAAATCGCCACTCAGCAAGCCGTGATCGATCGCCTCCGGGCCGAGCTAGCCAACGCCAACGCCGATGCTGCCCGCTATGCCGACCTGTTTAGCCAAGGGGCCGTAGCCGCCTCCCAGCGGGACAGCTTCCGCCTCGCCGCCAACACCGCCCAGAAAAGCCTCCAAGAAGCCCAGGCCAACCTGGCCCGCATCCGCACAGCCCGCCAAGCCGAAATCGACGAAGCCCGCGCCGCCCTCAGCCGCATCCAATCCGGCCAAGGCGAACAAATCCGCAGCGCCGAGGCCACCCTAGAGCGCATCGCCGAAGTCCGCCCCGTGGACATTGAGATCGCCGAAGCCCAGCTCAAAGCGGCCCAGGCCAGCCTCAAGCGGGCCGAGGTCGAACTAGAAAAGTCGTTCATCAAAGCCCCCCAGCCCGGTCGGGTGTTGGAAATTCTCGCCCGCCCCGGTGAAACCATCGGCAACGATGGCCTGTTGCGATTGGCCCAGACCCAAGAGATGCGGGCGATCGCCGAGGTCTACGAAAGCGACATCCAAAAGCTAGCGATCGGCCAGCCCGTCACCCTCACCAGCCCATCCTTACCTGAAGATCTCACCGGCCAAGTCTCCCGCATTGGCCTAGAGGTCGAACGCCAGGAGGTGGTCAACACCGACCCCGCCGCCAACATTGATGCGCGGGTGGTGGAGGTAGAGATTGAACTGGATGAAGCTTCGATTGAGCAGGTACAGGGCTTTAGCAATTTGCAGGTGACGGTGACGATTGAGCTGAACAGGAATGGAAATAGGCCATGACTCCCTCCGTTAACCCCCTCCCCATCCGCCCCTCCTGGGGATGAATGGCAATGCATCTGGTTGCAACGCCTGTGGTCTGGCTCGGCAGGACGTTCGGCGGAACGTCCCTACCCTTACCCGATGATGGATTTTCAAAACTCAAAACTCAATCTCCCCACCTCCCATGACCCTCCTCAAAACCCTCCAGCGCCGCACGCCCCTGGGCTGGCGACAGTTGATTCACGATAAACCGAGGTTGTTGACCGCGATCGCAGGCATCGCCTTCGCCGATATCCTCATCTTTCTCCAGCTCGGCTTCCAGGGCGCATTGTTCTACACCAATACCAAGTTGCCTCGTCAACTCGATGGCGATCTTGTCATCTTCAGCACCGAAGCCGTCAACCTGATGAAGTCCTATACCTTCTCCCGGCGGCGACTCTACCAGGCCCTGGATGTGCCCGGCGTGGAGCAGGCCAAGGCGCTGTACTTCAACACCATTAGCTGGCGTCATCCCGAGACCCAGGAGAAAGCGACCCTCCAGATCCTGGGCCAAGATCCCGAAGCAGATGTCCTGCTGATCCCCGGCGTCAATCAGCAGCGTGATGCGATCAAACTGCCCAACACCGTGCTGATGGATCGAGCCGCCAAGGGGGACTACGCTGAAGTGATTGCCCAAGTGGAGCAGGGCCAGCTCGTTCAAACCGAAATCGATCGCAATACCGTCAGCGTCACGGGGCTCTTTAATCTGGGGGCTTCATTTGCCAGTGACGGAATGCTCGTCACCAGCGATCAAACGTTCCTACGCTTCTTTCCGAAGCGGGATGCGAGCACAGTGTCTGTGGGCCTGATCGACATTGCTGAAACGGCTGATATTTTGCAAGTCAAGCGCGACTTAGCCGCCTATCTACCCGATGACGTTAAGGTGTTTACCGCTGAAGAATACGTCGAATTTGAAGTCAATGAAATCAAGACCAACTCCCCCATCGGTGCAATCTTTTCCATCGGCAGTTTTATGGGCTTTGCTGTTGGGGTGATCATTGTTTACCAAGTTTTATCTACTGATGTCAGCGCCCACATGGGCGAATACGCCACCTTCCGGGCCATGGGCTACCGCCAGAACTATCTGCTCGGCGTGGTCTTTGAAGAAGCGTTGATCATGTCGATTCTGGGCTTCATTCCCAGCGTCGGCATTTCCTTCGGGCTGTATCAGCTCACTAGCGCGGCAACTTCCCTGCCGATGCTGATGACCACCGCTCGGATTGTCGGGATTTGGGTGGCGACGGTGGCGATGTGTGTGGTGTCGGGGGCGATCGCCACGCGCAAGCTCCAGGGCGCAGATCCCGCCGACATCTTTTAGACTCACCTAGCTCAAAACTTCTTTACATTAGAAGCAGACGCAAGAGGATTAAGAAGAACGATGGCGAAGCTTACGGGAAAGGCAAAACTTTGGTTGGTATCAAGCCATGTGGTGATCGCAGCGGTGTGGTTTGGGACGGCGCTGGCGATGGTGGCGATCGCTCTCTACAGCAACCAAACGGCTTCTGGCGATGCGCTGTACACGGTGCGATCGCTCCTCGCCTACCTCAACGACTACCTGCTCATGCCCGCCGCTACACTGTCGATCCTCAGCGGCACGGCCCTCTGCGCCCTCACGGTCTGGGGCTTCTTCAAGCATTACTGGGTGATCGCCAAGTGGGTCGGCACCGTCACGGTGATTACCGCCATCAGCGGCTGGGTCGGCCCCTGGGTCTACGCGGCGACGGACATCGCCGATGCGGAGCGTTTGAATGCCCTGCAAAATCCGCTGTTCCTGTTTGACCAAAAAGCCGCGCTGATTGGCGGCGGGCTAGAAGCGATCGCCCTCCTCGGTCTCATCCTGATTTCCTTCCTCAAGCCCTGGGGCCGCCGCCCAGTCAAAGCCAGCCCTAAGGAGCGTTAACCTTCACGCTTGTTTGTCATGCAACAACCCACCCAGCCCGCCATCCAAATCCGCCACCTCAACCACAGCTTCGGCCATGGTCATCTGCAAAAGCAGGTGCTATTCGACATCAGCCTGGACATCCAGCCCGGCGAAATCATCCTCATGACCGGGCCTTCAGGCTCCGGCAAAACCACGCTGCTGACGCTGGTGGGCGGGTTGCGATCGGCCCAGGACGGTAGCCTGAAGGTGCTGGGCAAGGAGCTTTTGGGTGCCAGCACCAAGCAACTGGATCTGGCCCGCCGCAGCCATGGCTATATCTTCCAGGCCCACAACCTGCACCACAGTTTGACGGCGATCGAAAATGTGATGATGGGACTGGAGGTGCATCCGCACTATTCGCGATCGCAGATGCAAACCCGCGCCGCTGAGATCCTGGCTGAAGTCGGGTTAGCTGATCACCTGGATTACTACCCCAATGATCTATCCGGCGGACAGAAGCAGCGAGTGGCGATCGCCCGCGCCCTGGTCAGTCACCCCAAGCTGGTCCTGGCCGATGAACCCACCGCAGCCTTGGACAGCAAATCGGGCCGCAACGTCGTCGAGCTAATGCAAAAGCTGGCCAGGGAACAGGGCTGCACGATCCTGCTCGTCACCCACGACAACCGCATCCTCGACGTGGCCGATCGCATCGTTCACCTCGAAGACGGCCACCTCGCCCCTGCACCCGAGCTCCAGACGGCCTAGGAACAGGCCATGGCCACCCCCTGTCGCTCCAATGCCGCTGCGGCGCGAAACAGCGTGGCTTCATCGTAGGGCCGGGCAATTAGCTGCACGCCCACCGGCAGTTCGCCCGACAGTTCGCCCAACAGTTCGCCGGGCAACCGAACCGGCACGGAGAGCACCGGCAGGCCAATGAAGGACAGCGGCTGGGTGTAGAGGCCCAGATGGGGACGCACCAACACCGATTCACCATCGATCTCCAGGGTGGTTTGGTCAATCCGGGGAGCCTGGCAGGGCGTCGTCGGTGCCAGGACCAGGTCCAGGGTTTGGAATAGCTCCCGCACTTGATCGCGATACCAGCGACGGAAGCGTTGGGCTTGAAGATACCAGGCGCTGGGGATCAGGGCTCCGGCGAGGAAGCGATCGCGGGTCGCCCCATCAAAGTCTTGCAGCCGGGTTTGCAAGCGCTGTAGGTGCAACTGACTGCCTTCACTGGCGGTGATGATGTAAGCGGCGGCGCGGGCGCGATCGGATTCGGGCAGCGTGATGCTGCGGGTGACCTTGAGCGCAGCAGCCACTTGGCCCAGGGCGGCGGCAACGGCGGGGGTCATGGCCTGGGTAAAGTAGCCGGTTGCGACAGCAATTCTTAGGTCTGCGATCTCGCCGCTGAGGTTGAGGATGGCTGGGGGGCGATCGGTGCAGATGGGATCGCGATCGTCCGCTCCCTGCAAGGCCTCGAAGGCCAGGGCCAAGTCCTGAACCGAGCGGGCAAATGGCCCCACATGGTCGAGGCTGCTGGAGAACAGATAGGCCCCGGCGCGGGAAAGCCTGCCATAGGTGGGCTTGAGACCATAGCAGCCGCAGAGGGCGGCGGGGACGCGGATGGAGCCGTTGGTGTCGGAGCCGAGACTGAGGGGGACGAGGCCCGCTGCCACCGCCGCAGCGGAGCCGCCGGAGGAGCCGCCGGAGATGCGGCTGGAATCTTGGGGATTTGGAGTGGTGCCGTAGTGTTCGTTGATGGTGACGAAGCCGTAGGCATATTCATCCATGTTGAGGGCACCGATGCAGATGGCTCCGGCGGCTTTGAGCCGGGCAACGGCGGTGGCGTCTTGGCGGGCGGCTGGGTTGTCGCGGCTGATCTTGGACCCGGCCAGGGTGGTGGTTCCTTCAATGTCGAAGAGGTTTTTGACGGCGAAGGGGACGCCTGCGAGGGGGCCGAGGGGGGCTCCGGCGTTGAGCTTGCGATCTATGTCAGCGGCGGCGGCTTGGGCGCTGTCGGCCAGGACGGTGGTGAAGCAGTTGAGCCGGGGATCGCGTTGGTGGATGTCGGCCAGGGTTGCTTGAACAACTGCTTGGGCGGTGGTGCCGCCGTTGCGGATGGCGGCGGCGATTTCGGTGGCGGTGGCTGGCTGGGGAATGGGGCTCATGGCTCGCAGGCTGGGGGTCAGAGACGCAGGTTTGAATGAAGACTAGGGCTCAAACTGGGGGGCGGCTTCGAGGTTGTCGGGGAGGGGGAATTCGAGGAGGGGCTGGGCAATGCGGTGGAGGCGATCGAAGTTTTCGACCAGGCTAGGCAGTTGTTCTGGCGGGACGTTCAGCCCCAGCAGTTGCAGGGCCTGCTGGACGTAGGCTTCACTCTCAAATGGCAATTCATCGGGGGAGTCTATCTGAGCAGTCGGAAAAGATCCTGACATGGGTACAAGCGTCCTATACTTCAAGCTATCTAAGAGCGCCATACCATTGTGGCCAATGGCAAAGGTCACCAGCGGCCCCAGGGATAGAATAATGCCATAGGCCGTGAAGCGCAGGGCCCGCTATCCCAGGCGCTGGGGAAACACAGGGCAGGGGGCGATGGCCCGCAGACGGGATTGGAGGGTGGGTCAGACAGGGGTGAAGAAAGGTTACGCCATGGCCCCACCCCAAAGTTTGGACAGAGAATCGGGCATCGGCGCTTTTTCGCTCCAACCACGCCTAACCCCCATAGAGCGATCGCCGCCCTGAAGACCCCATGCCCCTGATGCTCCTTGCCCAAACCTTGTCTACCCCGCCCGTGGATCAGATTACCGATGAACTCACCAAAGAAGTGATTCGTCCAATTGATCAGTTGCTGAATCATCCCCTGGTTGTCCAGGCCATTGAAGTCAGCCTTGGCATCCTGATTATCAGTTTAGTCATTCGGTTTGTCAGTACCTCGGTCAGCCGCTACATCCATGATGGTGAGACGCGCTATCGCTTCCGCAAGACCCTGTCGCTGCTGGGCTACGGGTTTTCTCTCCTCTATGCCATCAGCGTTTTGAGCAACAGCTTGGGGCAGCTCACCGTTATTTTGGGCGCGACTGGTGCCGGTATTGCTTTTGCCCTCCAGGAGGTGATTGCTAGCTTTGCGGGCTGGATTGCCTTGTCTTTTGGGCAGTTTTATAGACCGGGCGATCGCGTCCAGCTTGGCGGCATTGTCGGTGATGTGATTGATATCAGCATCCTGCGCACAACCTTGATGGAATGTGGCGACTGGGTCAAGGCCGATCTTTACAATGGGCGCATTGTGCGTGTCGCCAACAGCTACGTGTTTAAAGAGCCTGTCTATAACTATTCCGGCGATTTTCCGTTTCTCTGGGATGAGATCAAAATTCCGGTGGCCTACGGCGGCGACCATCATTTAGCGCGTCAAATTTTGTTGGCCGTGGCCCAGGAAGTTGCCGGAAAATACATTGCGGGAGCCGAAGGGAAATGGAAAGAAATGGTTCATAAATATCGCATTGAAGATGCCCAAATTGAACCCATGACGACATTGGTGACCACGGATAATTGGATTGAGTTTACCCTCAGATATGTCGTTGACTTTAAGCTGCGCCGCCGCACCAAGGATCAGCTATTCACCCGCATCCTAGATGAATTTACCCAGACAGAAGGCAAGGTCCGGTTTGCCTCCGCCACCTTCCATTTGGTCGAAGCTCCGACGCTTAAGGTTGCGCTCCAGCCACCCCTCGCCGAACCGGCAGCGCCCTATTCAGCAGACAAACCTTGAGCATTCGCCATCACGACCTAGGAAATCTCTTCCACAGCCTGACTGAAACTCTGGACCGCATCGTACCGGATCAACTATGGGTTTACATGGTTCTTGAATACCCAGAAGCCATCCTCGACCTGGCCTTTGGGGTTCTCCCCCCATCGCTGTAGGCAACAACTGTTCGAGAAATAATCTAAATTCCTACAGACCCGCTAAACCCATCCAGCACGGCTAAGCGGCCAAAAACGAAACAACGCCCGCCCCCGCAGATTGGCCTCGGGCAAGAAGCCCCAAACGTGGGAATCGTTGCTGTTGTTGCGGTTGTCGCCCATGACCAGCAGCGCATGTTCTGGCACCACGAACGGCCCCCAATCGTAGGCCGGGGGCTCGGCGATGTAGGGTTCGGTTAGGGGTTGGTGGTTGACCAGCACCCGGCCTTCCTGCACGGCGACTTCTTGGCCCGGCTCGCCGATCACCCGCTTGATGAAGACTTGGTCGCGATCGTAGCCCAGGTGCTGGAGCTGCTGGGGCGGTTCAAAGATCACGACTTCGCCGCGATGGGGCGGACGGAAATGCAGGGAGACTTTTTCGACGACGAGGCGATCGCCCACTTCCAGGGTCGGCACCATGGAGTCTGAGGGAATAAAGCGCGGTTCCGCCACAAACAGGCGAATGGCCAGGGCAAGGCCCAGGGCAACGGTGAGCAAAACGGTATTCTCGCGCTGCCGGGGCCAGAAACGCTGCCAAAGATTTTTCCAGCTCGAAACCTTGGGCATTCCCGGCCCAGAAGACTGCTCGGGCGACTGCTCGGGCGAATTCTGGGGCAAACTCTGGGGCAAATTCTGGGGGGGCAATGGGCGCGGTGTAGGCTGGGTTTCAGCAGGATCTGGGGCCATGGGGTCGAAATCGCCAATGATATTTTGCTTGCGCTCAGCAGAAATTTGGAATGTTCCTTCAAGAGCATATCTTGGCAGCTCAGCTTCTGGATCCGCTGCCAAACCCGTCCGACCCGATTGATTGCCGCGATCGCCCCCGTTCTCCACCACCATGCCCACCGCTCCCCCCTCGGCCCCAGCCAGCCCAGCTTCCCCAGAGGTTTTTCCCCTAGACTTTCGCAATGTCAATCAGCTCTGGGCTTCGGTCCTGGTCGAAAGCCTGCACCGCCTGGGGCTGCGCAGTGCCATTCTCTGCCCCGGCTCCCGCTGTGCGCCGCTGACCATCGCCTTTGCCCAACATCCCAAGATCGAAGCTATTCCGGTGCTGGATGAGCGCTCCGCCAGTTTTTTTGCCCTGGGCCTGGCCCGGCAGCAGCATCGGCCAGTGGTGCTGGTCTGCACATCGGGCACGGCGGGGGCCAACTTCTATCCCGCTGTGATCGAGGCCAGGGAGGCCCAGGTGCCGTTGCTGGTGATCACCGCCGATCGCCCCCCGGAACTGCGCCACTGCCACGCTGGCCAGGCGATCGATCAGGTCAAACTGTTTGGCCATTATCCCAACTGGCAGACGGAACTGCGGTTGCCCAGCAGCGAGCTGGATGCCCTCGCCTACCTGCGCCAGACGGTGCTGTTTGCCTGGGAACAGGCGATCGCCCCCGGCCAGGCCCCCGGTCCCGTCCACCTCAACCAGCCCCTGCGGGAGCCCTTGGCTCCCTTGGCGGATCCAGCGGTTCAGGCCCTGGCGGCACAATTCGATCTGGCTAATTTTTTTCGCCACCTCAGCCCCCCAGGGCGCGCTGTCCTGGTCAGCCCTGCCCCCATCGCCCACTGGCAACAGCAGCAGCGGGGCCTGATCGTGGTGGGGCCTTGCCAACCGCCGGACGTTGAGGGCTATGTGGCGGCGATCGCCCAGCTCTCCGAGGGACTCGGCTGGCCCATCCTCAGCGATGC
>JAAUQQ010000222.1 GCA_012032745.1 Synechococcales cyanobacterium RM1_1_8 | reverse complement strand
GAACCAGCCTACATACAGGCGGTTATCAGTGGAGGTGACCCACTGGCAGAACTGAGACCACAGAGACGCGGATTCGCGACGCTGAAGGGTGGTAGTCATGTTTTGAATGAATTCTAAGTTTTTGGTGAGCGGTTGCTCACTGAACTCAGAATAGGCTGTCTTTGTACTTTTGTAAACAAGGTTGAAGAAAAGTTCTCAGGATCAAGGGCGTGAAAGCCGTACTGTTTGCCGTGTAAGCCATGCCAGACAAGCACTTTAGGCTTGTTTTCGGAGGTTTTGCCGGGCACTGAGAAATGTTGCAGCGGCAAGGATTCGCGAGGGCAGTCTCTACGCAAATGCTGCGGAATAATCACAGCGAGAAGAGTACGCAGAGACAGTTTGAATCAGCCAAATAGCCTGTGAAATAAGGGCTTGAGATCCTCCAGGCCCAATGCTGTGCATCCCGTGGCAGCCCCTGGGCGGTCGATTGCAAAGGAATGTGAAGTATGAGATGGGGATGGTTTGGAAGCCTGCGCCTCAGAATGCTGGGGAGCCTAGCCGGGGGGCCAACTGAGCGATCGCCCCCCCAGGATATGCAGGTGCAGATGATAGACCGTCTGCCCCCCATCCTCGCCGTTATTAATCACCAAGCGAAAACCCTGCTCCAGCCCCAGGTCCGCCGCCACCTGCTTGGCCTTGAGCAAGAGGTGCCCCAGCAGGGCATGGTCTGCGGGGCTGGCATCGGCCAGCTTGGGAATGGGCTTTTTGGGAATCAGCAGCACATGGACCGGAGCCTGGGGCTGCACGTCTCGGAAGGCCAGGCAGAGGTCATCTTCATAGACGATGTCTGCGGGAATCTCTCGGCGAATGATTTTGCTAAAAATGGTGTCGTTGTCGCTCATGGCTGGGATTTCACTGGATTTGGAGGCTCACGGATTCCGGGGGCCACGAACTGGCCAGGGCGCTTCTGGGGCGGTCCCCCAGGGACTATAGCGGAAGTTCTCGGGCTTCCTTTCACTTCTGACAGGGAAATTAACAGGCTGGGCAGCTCGAAGCCGACGGGCTGCGATTGCGAAGCAAGTTCTCTTCGAGATCGCCCAAAATCCCCGTCGCCCCACTCAATTTTCAGCTTTTCAGGGAATTTTCTGATTCACCGTAGCTTGCCCTGAATAGCGAATAGTACAAACGCTCCGAAGATTGCGGTTTGAAGATTGCGGTTTGAAGATTGAGGTTTGAAGATTGAGGTTTTCAGGCTCCCCCAGACCGCTGCTCGAGACCAGGCCCAGCACTCCTCCCTCCCACCCCCACCCACCCCTATGCTGCAAAAATCTGGAGTGCGGCCCTCGTGGGCCTCGACCCCGTCAAAGTGATCGTGGAGGTGGATTTGGCCGGAGGCCTGCCCGGCATCACGGTGGTCGGCTTGCCCGATGCCTCGGTGCAGGAATCCAAGGAGCGGGTCAAGGCTGCGATTAACAATGCAGGCTTTGCCTTTCCCATGCGCCGCGTCGTGATCAACCTCGCCCCCGCCGACCTGCGTAAAGAAGGGCCTTGTTTCGACCTGCCCATTGCGGTGGGCATTTTGGCCGCTGGGGAACAGATTAATCACCAGCTTTTGGCCGAGTTTTTGTTCCTGGGCGAGGTCTCCCTGGATGGCAGCCTGCGGCCTGTGGCCGGGGTTTTGCCCATTGCTGCGAGGGCCCAGGCCATGGGGCTGCGGGGCATTGTCTTGCCCCAGGCCAATGCCCAGGAAGCTGCCCTGGCCAGCGGCCTTGAGGTCTATGGCTTTGAGCAGCTCGCCGAAGTCGGGGCGTTTCTCGATCATCCGGAGCGCTATCAGCCCCAGTGCTGCGATCGCGCCCACAAGCTCACCCCCAGCACCGCCCGTCTGCCGGACCTCCAGGATGTCAAGGGCCAGGCCCACGCCCGCCGGGCCTTAGAAATTGCAGCGGCGGGGGGACACAACCTCATCCTGGCGGGGCCGCCGGGCAGCGGCAAAACCATGCTGGCCAAGCGGTTGCCCAGTATTCTGCCTGCGCTGAGCTTCGATGAAGCCCTGGAGGTGACCCAGGTGCATTCCGTCAGCGGGCTATTGAAGGAGCGGGGGCATTTGGTCTGCGATCGCCCCTTCCGCAGTCCCCACCATTCCGCCTCCGGTCCATCCCTGGTGGGCGGCGGCAGCTACCCACGACCCGGCGAGGTCTCCCTGGCCCATCGCGGTGTGCTGTTCCTCGATGAACTCACAGAATTCAAACGCAACGTCCTAGAGTTCCTGCGCCAGCCCCTCGAAGATGGCGAAGTCACCATTTCCCGCACCCGTCAATCGGTTTCCTACCCGGCTCAGTTCACCCTAATTGCCAGCACCAATCCCTGCCCCTGTGGATATTTTGGCGATCGCATCCAGGCCTGTAGCTGCACCCCTCGCCAGCGCGATCTCTACTGGGCCAAGCTCTCCGGTCCCCTGATGGACCGCATTGACCTGCAAGTGGCCGTCAACCGTCTCCAGCCCGAAGAAATGACCCAGCAAACGGTGACGGGCGAAACCTCCGCCGCTGTCAAGCAGCGCGTCGAAGCCGCCCGCAGCCTTGCCCAGCAGCGCTTTTCCCAGATCCCTGGCTTGGCCTGCAATGCCCAAATGCAGCCCGAACACCTGCGCCACTGGTGCCAGCTCACCGACAGCACCCGCCAGCTCCTGGAAGGGGCCATTCGCAAGCTGGGCCTCTCTGCCCGAGGCACGGACCGCATCCTCAAGGTCGCCCGCACCATCGCCGACCTCGCCCAGGCCGAGCAGCTCGCCATCGCCCATGTGGCCGAGGCCATTCAGTATCGGACCCTCGATCGGCAAATCTAGGCTTGGCAAATATTAGGATCGGCAAACCGCGCGTGGGCCATCTCTGCTGCGGAACTAATCTTCAACTCGCCGCCGCTCTTCCAAATAGACTTCGCTGAACTTCAGCCCTGCCACCTCCGTATTCCGCCGCCGCAGAATACCCTGCACATGGAGCGTTTCTCCCAGGGCCACATCCCGGCGCTGGCTCTGGATCCAGAGGCTGCCGGTGGCATCTTCAATTTCATAGGCCAGGCCGCTGAGCAAAGGCGACAGACTCACCACCTCCCCCTTGACATAAATTTTGGGTGTTTTGCCCGCCTTGGCCAATTGCTCAACGCGGGCCAGGGGACGGGGGCGATCGCCTCCAGCGGGTTGGGCCAGTTCGCCATCCACCGCCCCAGCGCGGATGATTTTTCACTGGCCGATGTACAGCCTGACACCAAGACCAGCATCAAGCCCCAGAACAGCATTAACCCTTTCCCTTGGTGGCTCCAGGTACGGCGGCTCCGGGTACGGCGGCTCAAAGCATTGCGAATGGGGAGAGGCATGGCGAATCCAAGGTATTGGGGGCGCTGGGGGAGAGCTGGCTGAAGCGGTGGGCGATGTCAAAATTCTGGCTGATCAAACGCCCCCAGTCACATCTTTGAGTAACATCCTGTTCGCATTTGCCAATCGTGATAAGTCCTTGTGGGACACTTAAAATTCGGCGCGTTCCCCTGGGGTGCCACCGCGATTCGGGAGAGACTGGGAGAAAGAGAATGGCCAACGAAGTCTTCGCCGGGCCAGCTAAGACATTAGCTCAGACCCTAGACGGCAAGGCCCTGGCTGCTAAAATACAGGCAGGGCTGAGAGAGGCGATCGCCCCCCTCCAAGCGCAAATCGGTCGCCCACCGGGCCTAGCGGTGCTGATGGTCGGGGAAGATCCCGCCAGTGCCGTCTATGTGCGCAACAAGGAGCGGGCCTGCGATCGCTTGGGCATTGCTTCCTTTGGTCGGCACCTGCCCCAGGATGCCACCTTTGACCAGGTGGCTGGGATCATCCAAGAACTCAATGCCGACGATCGCGTCGATGGCATCCTGGTTCAGCTTCCCCTGCCGAATCATCTGGATTCCGTTGCCCTGCTGCACCTGATCGACCCCGCCAAGGATGCAGATGGCCTCCACCCCGTCAACCTGGGCCATCTCGTCCGCAGCGAAGCCGGTCTCCGCAGCTGCACCCCCGCCGGGTGATGCGTCTGCTAGAAGAATACGGCATTGACCCGGCGGGCAAAACCGCCGTGGTGGTGGGCCGCAGCATCCTGGTGGGCAAACCCCTGGCCCTGATGTTGCTGGAGGCCAACGCCACCGTCACCATCGCCCACTCCCGCACCCCAGACCTGGCCGCTGTCACCCGCCAAGCCGACATCTTGGTGCCCGCCGTGGGTCGCCCCGGCCTGATCACCGCTGACATGGTCAAACCTGGGGCCACCGTGGTCGATGTGGGCATCAACCGGATCATCCTGCCCGATGGCAGCGCCAAATTGGTGGGCGACATCGATGCAGAATCGGTCCGAGCTGTTGCCAGCTACCTTGCCCCCGTCCCCGGCGGTGTCGGCCCCATGACCGTTGCCATGCTGTTGCATAATACGGTGTTGAGTTATCGCCAGCGTTGTTGTTCATGAGCGGTTCAAAACTATGATGAGTCCCCTCCAGGATGGGCGGGTTGCAACCAGCGAGCCCCAGCCCAATATCTCGGACCAAGACAGGACTAACGTTGGCGCTGGGATTGGCAAGTCATGTTTTGATCTCAAGGCTTACTTGTCCCAGCAACAGCAGCGCGTCGAGACAGCCCTGGAGCAGTCCCTGCCCATGGCCCGCCCCGAGACGATCTACGATTCCATGCGCTACTCCCTGCTGGCGGGGGGCAAGCGGCTGCGGCCCATTCTCTGCCTGGCCACCTGTGAGCTGATGGGCGGCCATGAGGCCCAGGCCATGCCCACCGCCTGCGCCCTGGAGATGGTCCACACCATGTCTTTGATCCATGACGACTTGCCCGCCATGGACAACGATGACTACCGCCGGGGCAAGCTGACCAACCACAAGGTCTATGGTGATGACATTGCCATTTTGGCGGGCGATGGCCTGCTGGCCTATGCCTTCGAGCATGTTGCTGAGAAAACTGTCGATGTCCCGGCTGCGCGCCTGCTCAAGGTGGTCGCCCAGCTCGGTCGAGCCGTGGGGGCTGCGGGCCTTGTGGGTGGCCAGGTGGTGGATCTCGAATGTGAGGGCAAGACCGATGTCACCCTCGAAACCTTAAATTTTATTCATACCCACAAAACCTCGGCGCTGTTGGAAGTCTCGGTCGTGTCTGGGGCGATTTTGGCGGGGGCCAGCGAAGCGGATCAGCAGCGGCTGCTGCACTATGCCCAAAACATCGGCTTGGCCTTCCAGATTGTGGATGACATCCTCGACATCACCGCCACCTCCGAGGAGTTGGGCAAGAGCGCTGGCAAGGATCTCAAAGCTCAGAAATTGACCTATCCGAGCCTCTGGGGACTGGAAAAATCGCGCTTGGAAGCCCAAAACCTGGTGGAGTCTGCCAAGGCAGAAGTGGCGGGCTGGGGAGAGCAAGCCTTGGCTTTGATGGCGATCGCTGACTACATCACCGCCCGCACCTACTAACGCCCCAGGGCCTTCACGCCTTGCCCCGGCTGTCAGTCTTCCCCCACACCCCTGAGCCATCCATCGCGGTGATAGGCTTTGCCCTAGCTGGGTCACCTGCTCCTTCATTCAGTCCCAACCCCAAACACCATGCAGACCTTCGGAGAGATTTTTCGGAACTCTATTCTCTTAAACTCTTTCCTGGCCTGTTTTTTGGCCCAAGCCATCAAGGGCATCGTGGATGTCATCCAGCACGGCAAGCTCGACTTCCGCGCCGTGCTGGGCTCGGGCGGCATGCCCAGCTCCCACTCGGCCCTGGTGACGGCCCTCGCCACCGGAGTGGGCGAGAATCAAGGCTGGAGCAGCGCTGAGTTCGCCATGGCGACGGTGTTTGCGGTGATTGTTATGTATGACGCCACGGGGGTGCGCCAGGCAGCGGGCAAGCAGGCCAAGCTGCTCAACCAAATCATCGAAGAACTCTTCCACGATGAACATCATTTCAATGAAGAGCGCCTGAAGGAACTGCTGGGCCACACGCCAGTGCAGGTGCTGGCGGGTTGTGCCTTGGGCATTACGGTGGCCTTGGTGGCGGCGCTGCTCTAGGGCAGCTGGATGGCTGGCGTCAGCAGCGTCGCCTGGGCGCTTTCCACCAGCAGCGTGCGGAAGCCATTTTGGGAGAGGGTTTTTAGGGTGGCCAGGGCCGGGCCGCTGTCGGGGGTTTGGGCCACCAGCAAATAGGGCCGCTGTCCGTAGGAGACCAGGCCCACGGGGCGCTGGGTGAGCTGGGCCACGATCGCGACCAGGGAGGTTTGGTTGCCGTAGTCCACGAGCACGGCATAGCCGGGCTGGAGCGATGTGGGGCGGTAGGTTGGGGTGCTGGCTGGGGAGATGGTTGGCGCGATCGCCGGGGCTGCCGAAACGGATGTGATGGGTGCGGCGACGGGTACGGTGGCGGGTGCGGCGATCGCGGTTTGGGCTGGATCCTGAATGGCCGAGCTGCTGGCGATCGCCGGGGGATTGTTATTGGCGGGCGGCAGGGTTGTCAGGTCAATGGGATTGGGGTCAATGGGATTGGGGTCAATGGCACTCGGGGAGGCTGAGACCGGACGAGCCGAAGCGTGGCACTGGCGGGGGGCGCAACGGGCGTTTGGGCGATCGCCCCTGGCTGGCTGGGCTTGGCCACAAATGCCGCTAGGGAAGCGACCTCCCGCAGATAGCTGGCCCAGGCATCGGCATCTTCTGGCGTCTTGAACCCGCCCATGCGGGCCACCCGGCTGCCGAGATAGTCGCAGGTGGGCGCTTTGACGCTGGGGGGCAGGGTCTGGGTCAAGCGGTTTTGGGCTTCATCGGTTCCCACCACGACCAAGAGCAGATATTCGCGATCGCCCGGCGGCTCACAAGCCGCTAAGGTCGATGGGGCCTGGGCTGCCGCCGGACCCAGGCCGACCGCCACCGCCCCCACCCCAATGCCCAAGGCCAAGCCCAGCCGAGAGAGCCAGCTCGCCTCGGGGCTCGGGCCAGGAGTGGGGCGATCGCGCAGGGACCGGGGTAAAAAAGCCATGGGAATTGCCCAAATGGAATGGATGGGGATGAGCATCAAAGCCAGAAGACCTAGGCCGCTGCTGCCAGGGAAGCCAAGGGATCGGCGATCGCCCCCCCAGGGGCCTGGAACTCCCCCGTCAGCACATACTCCAACCGTAGCTTCAACCAAGTGATGAACTGCTTGTTGGTCGAGATCACAGCAGCGGCGGGCTGGGGGCACTGGGCCTTGAACTTCGCCAGCTCCGGTGCCTCCAAAAACGCAGGCTGCTTCACCAGCCAAAAATCCACTTCCTTTTCCTGCTCGTTGTAATAGCGGTAGCGCTCGACAAACACCTCTTCCAGGGGCTCATCTTCGCAGAGGAATTTTTGGCTAGCCAGAACGAAATAGTAGGTCTGCATCGTGAAAAGCGATCTTGAAAGGTGGGAAAAGTAAATTTTGGGAGAAGGTCATCGGTGATAGGTAATAGCTGACCCGCTGTCAGGAATCGAAGGCCCCTATGACCCATGACCTATCACCCATCACCTCAAGGTTTACCTCACCCTCTCTAGCTTAGCGGAACACCCCTAATTACCTGCTTCATTTCCCGCACGGCTCGCTCTAGGCCCACGAGCACGGCCCGGCTGATGATGCTGTGGCCAATGTTGAGCTCTTCCATGCCGGGAAGCTGGGCGATGGGGTAGGTGTTCCAGTAGGTGAGGCCGTGGCCTGCATTGACCCGCAGCCCAAGGGCGATCGCTTGCTCACAGCCCCGGTGCAACAGCGCCAACTCCTGGGCCTGGGCCTCGCCTGTGACGGCCACATACTTGCCCGTGTGCAGCTCGACAAACTGGGCTCCCGTGGCCGCAGAGGCTTTGATTTGAGCTGGATCGGGGTCGATGAACAGGCTGACGGGAATGCCCGCGCTCTGGAGCTGGTCCACGACTTTGTCTAGGCGGGCCTGCTGGCCAGCGATGTCGAGGCCCCCTTCGGTGGTGACTTCTTCGCGGCGCTCGGGCACCAGGGTGACGTAGTCGGGCTGGATCTCCAGGGCGATGGCGACCATTTCCTCGGTGGCGGCCATTTCCAAATTTAAGTGGGTGCGCACGGTTTCGCGCAGGATGCGCACATCGCGGTCCTGCATGTGGCGGCGGTCTTCGCGTAGGTGGACGGTGATGCCATCGGCCCCGGCCAGCTCGGCCAGGGCGGCGGCGGTGACGGGGTCGGGCTCAACGGTGCGGCGGGCCTGGCGGATGGTGGCAACGTGGTCAATATTGACGCCAAGGGTAAGCAACGGTCAGACCTCTTGCAATGGAAGGTTAGGGCCTCAATTTTACTCCGAGGTATTTCCCAGTCAAGGTCTCTTTCCATCAAGCAGGTGACATACTCCCGACGCTCATCTTTCAGATAGAGCGCGGGCTTCTTTACTCTCGCACCACAATCAAATGGGTGCCGCAAAGAAGCTTTCCTACTTCATCTGGTCTTATCTATGTAACACGGCAAGCGCTACCCCCGACAGCTCCCATCCGCAGGCGATTTTTTTACATCCAGGTAATGACCAACCCCAGATTGCTTTTGATTTCCC
>JAAUQQ010000221.1 GCA_012032745.1 Synechococcales cyanobacterium RM1_1_8 | reverse complement strand
CGGCGAGCCCAACGCCCCCAGACCGCCTCAGCCTCCGGTGATGCCCAATCCGCCTCTCTCTCAAGCGCTCTGCCCCCCGCAGATTCCTAAGCTGCACTGGCCGTCAGCTAAAATAACAAGTAGATTTGTTCTAGGCTACCCCATGGTTGCTCAACCGCTAGACCTTACAACCCTTCCCACCACTGAAGATCTGCCCTGCTCGGACGATACCCCTGTGGACAACGAAGACCAGAATTTATTGCCTAACCTCTTGCTGCTGGCCCTGGCTAGCCTTTGGTCAGAGCGTATGGATTGGTTCTTTGCCGTGGATATGGCGGTCTACCACACCACTGGCGTAAGTCCCAAAGTGCCCGTGGTGCCAGATGGCTTTTTGAGCCTAGGCGTAGAACGTAAGAAGAATGGTAGGTCTCGCAAGAGCTACGCTGTTTGGGAAGAAAATGGCACGGTGCCCATCCTGACCCTAGAGATGGTTTCCCATCGTTACAACGATGAGTATGAGGACAAGCTTGATATTTATGCCCGGTTAGGTGTGTTGTACTACGTGATCTACAACCCGGAGTATTGGCAGCGTCACGGCCATTTGCCTTTTGAGGTCCATAAGTTACAGAACCAGACCTATCAACTCCAGATTGGTGAACCGTTCTGGATGCCAGAAATTGGTCTGGGTCTGGGTCGAGGGCAGCAGGTCGTCGGCGGCATCGAACAAGAAGTGTTGCTGTGGCATGACTCCCAAGGCCAGCCCTATCCCTTGTCTGACCAGGTGATTGGCGACCTGCGCGGGCAGCTTCAAGCAGAGAAACAGCGAGCCGCGACGGAGCGACAGCGAGCCACAACAGAGCGACAGCGAGCGGAACGATTGGCGGAGCGCTTGCGATCGCTCGGTGTCGATCCAGATACCATTTAGAGCTTGGGCTGCGATCGCCACCTCTTGACTCTTCACAGCATCAGCGTCGCAGCATTGTCGCCCATAAAAGACGAACAGCAATGCAATGTCAGCATTCGATAGGTTTAAACATGCTGTATCTAATTGATCTAAGCTCCAGTTTTTTGTTTAAAGCGCCAGCGTTGCAGCATTGTCGATTTTGCCCTGGTGAATGCCAAAGCGCTTAAAGTAGCCCTGCAACTCGGCGGGGAACTGCTCAAAGTTAAACTCGCGATCGCCCTCGGCAATATCTGCCCAAAAATAGCGCAGGTGGGGCGTGAGTTGGGCAATCTGCGCTTCGGACAGATCCAGGGAGGCGAGGGAGAGGAGTTTGGCCATGAAGGGCGTGGCGCGATCGCCCATCCAATCTCGCGATTGCTGCTGCAGCTGTGGCCAATCCGGTGTGCTGCCGATGCGGAAGCTTTCAAAGCTCAGCATCGTTTCCGCTGGGGATTGTTTGTAATGCAATAGCCGATAGGGATGGGGATAGCTGACCAGGGAGCCGGTGGTAATTTCTGTCAGGCCATTTTCCTGGGTTACATCTTGGACATGTAAATGGCCGGTGAAAATTAGCGAAACGGCATGGGTCTTGAGGATGGCCTTGAGGCGCTCGGCATTGCCCAGGATATAGCGCCGCCCGAGGGGATGCTGGGCTTGATCGGGCAAATGTTCTAGGACGTTGTGGTGAATCATTACCCAGGTGGCCTCAAATTGGCCCCGACTTAGCTCGGTCTCCAGCCAATCGAGCTGGGCTGAGTCCAGATAACCCACCAGCTTGCCCTCGTGATCAAACTGGTTGGAATTGAGTCCAATCAGCCGCAGGCCGCTGACTGGGCTGGTGCTGTAGCACAGCGGTCTGGGAGCAGTTGCTTGATCCTGGTCCTGGACGACTTTGTCATAGCCAAATTTTTGGTAAATTTTAGCAAAGTCATTGCTGCCGATGCGGCGGGCATCCCCAGCGGGGTCCGGCAACACTACATCGTGGTTGCCGGGGATGACATAGCAGGGAAAGGACAAGCGCTGGAGCCGTTCCGCCAGCCAGGCATGGTTGTCCCGCTCGCCATGCTGGGTCAGGTCGCCGGGCAAAAGCAAGAAGTCGATGTCGAGCTGGCTGATGTGGTCTAGAACCTGCTCTAGGGCGGGGATGCTGACCTCGATTAAGTGGAAGCGGCTGGGGTGGTCCCAAATCGTGTGGGGCAGGCCGATGTGGAGGTCGCTGGCGATCGCAAAGCGAATATCTAAGCTCATAGCAATCTGGGGAGGGCTGAGCCTCCATTGTAGGCAATCCTCCGCTGCTCTCCATTTCCCCTGGTTCCCAGCCTCCGGCGCTAATTCAAAATCTCTAATTCAATCTGATGTTCCAGCCGGGAACTGCTCCCAGCGGTGGTCGAACCCTCCCCAAAGACCCGCTCAACGCTGCCCGTGACGGGAGCCACTTGGCGGGGCTCAGCGCTGGCGGCCAGGGCGATGTGACCATCGGCCACGGCCAGGCCCAGGGTGGGGTCAAAACCTCGCCAGCCGCCCCCCGGTAAATAGACCTCTGCCCAGGCATGGAGTTCGCGATGGGTTTGATCGGGGTCTCCAGCCTGGTAACCGCTGACGAAGCGGGCGGCTAGGCCCACGGCGCGACAGGCGGCGATGAACAGCACCGCAAAGTCGCGACAGCTACCGGCATTGCAGTTGAGGGTGAGCCCGGCGGGCTGGGGGGCCCCGGTGTGGCGTACTTCGTAGGTGCTGCGTTGGTTGATGGTTTGGTTGAGTTCGGTGAGAAAGGTGCTGGCGTTGTTCTGTTGCTGGTGCAAGATGGCCTGGGCCCAGTCGATGACGTCACCGGAGAGGGCTTCGCCGCTGGCGGGGTTGTGGAGGTAGGGCTGGAGCGATCGCAGCAGGGAGGCGGGATAGTCGAAGGGGAGGGCGATCGCCCAGGGCTCTAATAAATAGTTAAAGGGATTGCTGCGGGTCATTTCCACCCAGCTTTCGCTTTCGAGGATCAGCTGCTCCACGGATGAGTTGCTGAAATATAGATCGGTGGTGGCGTTGCCCTCGGCATCTAAATTGTCAGCACAAAACTGTGGCTCAGGGGTGATGCGCAGATGGTGCTGCAACAGCCGCTGGCCCCCATCGTTGCGGGGGCAGAGGTGGAGATTGTGATGGCCAAGCCTCACGGCTTGGTTGTAGTGGTAGATGGTGCGATGGATCAGGCGATATTTGCTCATGGAGCGGCTTGTCCTCCGGGTAGGGCCACGAAATCTTGGTGGACCGCAGAATCGATTTGGTTGAGCTTGTTCTGTAGGTCGTCTAGAAACTCATGCAGGCCTTGGCCCATGATGTCTTCTAAGGTGCTGTATTCCAGCGAAGCCCTCAGTCGCCCCAGGGTGCGTTCGGAATTGAGCTGACAGTTTCCGAGAGAGGTATTTGAAATTTGATGGAGGGATGTTTCTGCCTGGAGCAAACAGTATTGAATCGAGCGGGGAAATTCGCGATCGAGCAATAGAAAAGCGGTCACCCCTTCGGGGCTAATGCGCTTGTGGGATTTGCGATACATCTCGTAGGCGCTGGCTGATTTGAGTAGGGCAATCCATTGCAGATCATCCAGGGGCGTGCCGATATAGTTGACCGATGGCAACAGAATGTAGTACTTCACATCCAATATGCGGGCGGTTTTGTCGGCTCGCTCCAGCAGGCGACCCATGCGGCCAAAGTGCCAGCCTTCATTGTGGGACATGGTGGAATCCATCACCCCAGAAAACAGATGGCTGGCCAACTTCACCTGGGGATAGAAGTTGAACAGGTCCAGTTCGGCTTCGGCCTTGGCCGCCTCTTCTACCATTAGGTAAAAGCTATTCACCTGTTCCCAGACCTCCGAGGAGATGATTTCCCGCACCGATCGCGCATTTTCCCGCGCAGCACGCACGCAGGAAAGAATGGAATTGTAGGAATTGCGATCGAAAGTCAAAAAGCGCAGTACATTTTCAGCGCTGGGCTCGCCATAATGCTCTATGAATTGATCGCGATCGCCCGTGGTCACGATCAACGGCTCCCACTGTTGGTCGGTGCCCACAGGGGTATCCAATAGTAAATTGAGATTGACATCAATGAAACGGGCGACATTTTCAGCTCGCTCCACATAGCGATTGAGCCAATAGATTGAATCGGCAACACGACTGAGCATTAGGTTTTCTCCCCGGCTGGGCCAGGCTGCTGGGTTAAGGGCTGCTGGGTTAAGGGACTATTGGACACCACCCAGGTGTCTTTGCTCCCCCCTCCCTGGGAAGAGTTGACCACCAGGGAGCCCTTTTTGAGGGCGACGCGGGTGAGGCCACCGGGGTTGACGTAGATTTCCTTGCCATACAGAATAAATGGCCGCAAATCCACATGGCAGCCACGGAATTCATTGTCAACCAGCGTCGGCACCCGCGAGAGGGAGAGCGTCGGCTGGGCAATATAGCCCCGAGGGTTGGCCTTGATCTGGGCGGCAAAGCTCTGGCGCTCGGGTTCGCTGGCATGGGGGCCGATCAACATGCCGTAGCCGCCGGAGGCGTTGGTGGCTTTGACGACCAGGCTGTCAAGGTTGGCCAACACATGGGCCTGCTGCTGGGCATCCTGGCAAAATAGGTCGGCACATTGGGGATAATCTGCTCTTCATCCAGGTAGTAACGCACCATTTGGGGGCTGTAGGCATAGATCAGCTTGTCATCGGCGACGCCCGTTCCGGGGGCATTGGCGATCGCCACCCGCCCCTGGCGATAGGCATCCATCAACCCCGGCACCCCCAACATGGAATCGGCGCGAAAGACCTCCGGGTCCAGGAAATCATCATCAATGCGGCGGTAGATCACATCCACCTGCTTTAACCCCCGAGTGGTGCGCATTTTGACATAGCCATCGGCCACAACTAGATCCGGCCCCTCCACCAACTCCACGCCCATTTGCTGGGCCAGAAAGGAATGTTCAAAGTAGGCGGAATTGTAGATGCCGGGCGAGAGCAGCACCACACAGGGGCTGTTGACTGGCTCCGGGGCCAGGTTGAGCAGGGTGTCGAGGAGCTGGCTGGCGTAGTCATCGACGGGGAGAATATCCAGGGTTTGGAAGAGCTTGGGAAATGTGCTTTTCATGACGCGGCGATTCTCCAGCACGTAGGAGACGCCGGAGGGACAGCGCAGGTTATCTTCGAGGACGTACCAACTGCCATCGCGATCGCGGACTAAATCCGTGCCCGTGATGTGGGACCAAACGGTTTGGGGCGGCTGGAGTCCCATGCAGGCCGGTAGAAAGCCTGGGGCAGACTCCACGGCTTCTCGGGGAATGACCTTGTCTTTGAGAATTTTCTGATCGTTGTAAATGTCGTGGATAAAGCAGTTGAGGGCGGCGATGCGCTGCTTAAGGCCCCGTTCTAGGCGCTGCCATTCCTGCCCAGAGACCACGCGGGGCAATAGGTCGAAGGGAAAGATGCGCTCGGTGCCTTCCGTTTCGCTGTAGACATTGAAGGTAATCCCCAGCTTAAACAACATGTTTTGGGCAAGCTGCTGGCGTTGGGCAAAGCTATCGGGGGGCAGGGCGCTGATCAGTTCGATCAGCAGAGTCGCTTCCGGGCGCGGCTGCCCTTTGGCAATGAATAGCTCATCAAAAAAGTCGCCGGGGTCGTAGTGGTGGAGAGACAAAATCGATGACTCCTGCTGAGTAGGTCAGGGCGATCGCGGCAAAACCGGCCCGGTGCGCTAGGCCCCTGGATGCTGTTAACTGGACTGCTGGGCAGGCTGCCGCCAATCGCACTGTCATCAATCGATGATGAACCTTTATTGGGTCAGAAAAAGTGCCCGCAACTACTGAGCGCTGGGTCTTGCAATATTTCATAACAGTCCTGGAGCTGGTTTTGTCGGTCACTTGTTTGCGGGCTGAATATCTGCGGGCTGAATATCTGTTGGCCTAACAACCGTCAGCGCTTCGACTTAATCGGTGCTGACCCCTCGCGATGGCTCCAATCTGCGGATAATGGAGGGGTTGGCTGCAAGATCAGGAGATTGGGATGGCGCTCGTGCCCTGTAAAGTCTGCGGATCGCTGAATAGCGATCAGGCGGAGATCTGTTTAAGCTGTGGCTACCCGCCCGAAGGGCGCAAGCGGCCTGCTATTTTCCAGTGGGCTGCGCTGCTGGTGGTGGCGCTGTTGGCGGTTCCCCTAGTGATGTCGGTGCTGAGCCGCCTCCAGCCGGAGCCTCGCCAGCTCCCCCAAGAGGCCCCGGCAGCCCAGGCTCCCCCCAGCTTGGCCCCGGCAGGCCCTGCCAGCCGGGGTTAGATATACGTAGCTTTTCGACTCAGGATTTATGTTAATTCACGTAGGTCTTGGCGGAACTTAGAGCCGCTGATCGAGCAGCTCGTTGGATGCTCGCTTGGCTGGACTCGCTGGAGTTCGCCATTGGTGCGGGCCTGATTGACTGACAAAACTCGGACCGCCCTCAGAAAGGGAGAGGGGCTTTAATCCAGATTTGCCGATTGTTCTTGCGTATTATTGTTGGACAAGTCTACGTTGAAATACGGATGACACTGGGTCGGTTAATGCGTGGACCTACGAATTGCAGCCCATTGCAGGCTCAATACAATAGTTTGAGGCAAAGTCATCAATTTTTTGGCTTTGCTTAAGAGGTTCTCTGGCTCTCCTGTTTAATCTTTCGTTTTCCTTTAAACAATGAATTCTCCTGAGTCAGCGCAGCCTCGCCCAACGGTCTTTGATGCAGACTACATCACTGTCCAAGGGCATGACTTGCAGGATATCTTGATGCGCATCGATATGTCCTGGGCCAAAACTCAATTTCAGACTCTGAAGGTTCGACTCAACCCCTTGGTGGATTGCACCAGTCCTGGATTTTTGGCCGAGGTTTGGGGCATGGAAGGAGCTACGCCAGGGGCCTCTTGCCAATGTCTCTACCTTGCGCCGGAAACGGAGCAGGGCTGAGAGGATGTTTGAGAATAGCTTTAGCTGTAGCCGATGGTGCCCATATCCCGTACCTTTGCTTAAAAAAGCAGGCACAGCTTAGCCCGTTGGGTATGAAGTCACTGGCTTTGGCGGATTCTCAAACATCCTCTGAGGGGGCTGTTTGGGTTAAATAAATCGTTTGAGGTTGATGCGATAGCGCTGTTTTTTGGTGATCATGACTTCGCCGATGGTCAAGCGGCCCTTGCCGCGAATGGCGATCAGATCGTTCGTGGCAATCGGGTGGCTGGCTTGGCTAACCGGTTTCCAATTGACCCGCACATCTCCGGCATTGATCAAGTCCACCATTTTGCTGCGGGACATGCCAAAGCCCGCTGAGGCGATCGCATCCAAGCGCATGGAAGCCTCAACGGTGGTCAGCTCTTTGACCTTGGGCGGACGAACCCGCAGGTCTTCTAGGGGCATGATCTGGGTTTTGACCTTGACCGATCGCACCTGTACCAGGCTGGCGGTGAGAAAGTCTGCCAGCTCTGGGACAACGATGGCCTGGGCACCGCGATCGCCCAGCAGGACAATATCTCCCACCTTGTCCCGCACCAAGCCCGTGCCCAGCAGAGAACCCAGGAAATCCCGGTGGCTGGCGGAGTCGAACAGAAAGTTGCCTGCGATCGCCAGGGCCGTGACGCCCACCTGGGAGGCATCCAGGGGAATATCGGCGCGGGCGATCGCCAGACGCTGGCGCTCCGCCTGGGGATAGCCGCCCCAGGCGAGGCAGTTCACCTCTGTCAGGCGGGCAAAAATCGCTTCGGCTTCGAGCAACTCCGGCGGCGAGAGAAAATCCGTCAGGGCAATCTCCCAGGTGCGGATCGCCTGGTCTGCTTTGTCCAGGATGCGGGCTAGGGTTTCGCGATTTTCGGCACCTTTGAGCAGATTGTCTTTGGGGAGCACGTCGTTTGAAAGTATGGGGCTGGGGCGGCGGCGAGGGGGATCAAGCTCCACCGCCTACTACAAAATTAACCCGAATATTTGAGCGGTGACGCTGCGCCCCTTGGATTTCCTTGCCCTAGGGGCTGTTACTGACTTGTTTACTGAGACTTGTTACTGAGACTTGTTACTGACTTATTTATAGGCCCCCCCTGGCCTGAGATCGGGGATAATCAACCTATCCACGCTGGAGGGCTATGATCACCCCCTTGGAAACGGCCCACCATTTGCTTTGGGCCCTGGGGACTGAGGCAGAACTGGTCTACCGGGAACGACTGCCCCAGACGGGGCGCATTTTGGTGGTCAGTAACCACCGCAGCTTTTTGGATGCGCCCCTGCTGATGGCCATGCTCGATCGCTCGGTCAGCTTTGCCTGTCACCACTATCTTGGCCAGGTGCCGGGGGTGCGGGATCTGGTCAGCGCCCTGGGCTGTGTGCCCCTGGGCCAAGGGCGCGATCGCCACCGTCCCTTTTTTGACCATGCCTTGATGCAGCTCCAGTCCCAGCGGCCTGTGGGCTTGTTTCCCGAAGGGAGCGCCTCAATTTTGGAACCCGCCCCCCTGGCTGAGCTCAAGACCTTTCACCGGGGATTTGCCCATTTGGCGCTCCAATCGGGCCTCTCCCATTTGGCGATTTTACCGCTGGCGATCGCCGCCGAGGAAATCCACCTGCCCAGCCTGCTGCCCCTGCCCTGGCTGCAACCGTTCGATCCTTCAGAACCCCTATTCCGTGAACGCTGCCCGTCATCCCTGCGTGGTCTATCGCCAGGCCAAGGTGATGGT
>JAAUQQ010000220.1 GCA_012032745.1 Synechococcales cyanobacterium RM1_1_8 | reverse complement strand
ATCGTCGCTAAGGCATCTTTAGTTGTCAGCGTGCGGTCTGCCATCGTCGGCAAGACGCCTAAAATGCGCAGGTCTGGATGGGTATCTTCATCCTGGATGCTTTCAATCGTTTCCAAGAGCTGACGTAAGCCTTCTAATGCAAAGAACTGACATTGAACCGGAACGAGTACCAAGTCAGAGGCCATCAGCGCATTGATTGTCAGCATCCCCAAGCTCGGCGGGCAGTCAATCAGGATAAAGTCATATTCCCCTCGCACAACGGCCAACTTCTTTCGCAAGATACGGCTGTTGTCGGGCTCCGTCAAAATCTGCTTCTCACCCGTCGCTAGCAAAATATCAGCGGGCAGCAGGCTAAGCCCTTGCCCTATCTCCAGAATGGCAGGAGCCACCTTTTGTCTGCGGTTCGTTAGAACATCATAGGTAGTCAATTGACCAGGCTCTAATCGAACGCCCAACCCCGTTGTGAGATTTCCCTGGGGATCTAGGTCTACGAGCAGGCAAGCACCTTTCTCAGAGAGCAATCCCCCCAGAGCAAGGGTTGAAGTGGTCTTCGCAACCCCTCCCTTCTGATTAGCGATCGAGATAATCATGTCGCTTTGCCATAGTTTTTTAGCTGATTTTTATTTCAAAAAACAGCATGGCTGTGATTCTAAAGCATTCGGTCACATTTAGGGGAGTGATTTGCAAATCAAGAACAACAAAAAAGTACCGTCCCACCTTGTGAGCCGCTAGATCGCCATGGTTCGCAAGTTACGGACAACGTTGTCCGTAGCGCCAAAACCTCTCATGTCACCGTCACGTTGCAAGCTTCTGCTCTGAGCCAAAATCTCTGGTCTCACAGCAGAAGCCCGCTTTTGTTAGATAATGTAGGCAGATTCAGATTAATAAGACAGAGCGAAGCTTGTCTGGCTAAGCGCGGACTTCCAAGAGTTATGGCCAATCGCAAGCCAGGTCCACCCCAATCCAGCGTTTACGAATTCACACCGAGCAGTACTGCTGCTGAGGACGGACAGCTTCGCGTTCAAGTCATTACCCGGTTCCTGACGCCCGAGTACCTCGAAGCTTTAGCGGAGATCATTCGTGATGACTCCGCCTTACCCGACCTGGTAGTCGCCCAGTTGTACGAGCATCTGGAAAAGATTTTCTACCATAAGGTAAGTCTTGCAACTCCAAAGACCGATGCAGCTTTATCAGATCCGTTAGATGCCTCTTTATCCTCTGCCGTCCGTCCACTAGACGAAGCGGGAGTCCGCGCCTATCTCAGAAGTTCGCTCCTTTCTTTTTTCGAGCAGCACGACTTCAAGGAGAAGTTTGCGAAAGCAATTGGGACAAACGTCCTGAACTGGGTGCTGGATGAATTAGAAAGCCGTGAGGGAGATTTAGAGGCGCTCAACGAAGCCGCTATCTCAAGATCCGTTCAGGCCTACATCAATATGGGCGATTCTACTGAGCTGAAAGATAAGGTCAACCTCTTCAGCCAAATCTACAGCCAGGACATCACGCAAAAGATTATCGACAGCCTGAGGCTACCGAGCTGTAGCGTCGAGGATCTTGAACGCCTCCTAGGACTCAGGCAGCCACCTTCATCTGATCCCCGACCTGCTTTAGAGCTAAGCCCTATCGTCCCAGTTCCGACGGCCATCCCCATTGCGAGCAGTATTAAAGCTCAGCTACGAGGTGACCTCTGGCAGAAAGGGGTCGATAACGTTGCTGTCTTTAGATACCAAAGCAAAAACAATACGGGTAACTATATTGAGCACAACATCACCAATGCTGGAGACATTGCACTGCTGCCGTGGGAAGCAGCAGATCAGATCATCAACAAATTTGGATTTGACACCGTCAAGCTACAGCTAATCCTGGCCGCCAGAGCGATGGATGAAGCAGAACCTTGGAAGAATAGCTTCACGCTCAAAGCCACTGACATCATTCACCTATTGGGCTGGGACCGAAACCATGCAACCAGCCTGCCAGAAAAGCGCAATCAGGTTGCCTCAGCGGCCTATGCTCTGTCTTGCTTGCTCGTGAAATCCGTTTGGCTTGAAGGCAGAGGCACAAGAAAGATTGACGCCAGCACCCCCATCGGTCGAATGTGGGACATCCTAATTGACCCCCATGGCCAGATCGACCTGGCCACCGGAAAAATTGAAAAACCCGACGAGGTATATATCACAGTGGTTCCAGGTCTCTGGACCAAGCATTTCCTCAATCGAGCAGGTAGTCGTGCGAAAGAAGCGCTTAACCAGTTTGGCTATCTGGCACGGGATATTCTCAGAATCGACCCATACCACAATGAATTAGCCTTACGGCTTGCCATTCAGTTAACGCTCGACTCACGGGTTCGTGCACAGAATGACAATCCCTACATTTACAGAGTCGCAGGCTTACTCGAAGAAGTATTAGCCAAACCTGCAATTCATCATGCTCGGATAGACAAATACGGGGCTAGAGATCTCAGAAAGCGTTGGGATAAGGCGCTAATACTGCTCCAGAGTCTGGGCTGGGAAATCGAATTTGACCCTGAAACCTACCCAGAGTGGATTCGCCCTGACAGCAAGGCTGAAAAACCACAAAACTGGCGTAAGGTCAAACTGATTGAGCGATTGCTCAACGCTAAACTGACAATCAAACCCCCTAATCCCATCCCTGCGCTTCTGTCCCAGATAAAAGGACGCTCATCGCCACAGAAGCAAATTTCAGCAGCCCCGATTCCCGAGCAATTAACTGGAGACAGCATCAAAGCAGGCCGCAAGCAGCGGGGCTGGACTAGAAAAGAGCTCGCAGGCTTCCTAGGCCTCAGTGCTGACTACATCGGCAAGCTGGAACGTGGGGACCGACCCCTCACAGACGAAATTGAGGGCAGGCTAAAGACCCTACTGGCACTCAAGACATAGAGAGATCCGTCTTCTTTGTCTTATTGAAGAGGGGCAAACAGGCCAAATGCCTATGATCAGAGGATTTGAGCGTGAGACAAGTAAATCCGTATTCGATCACTGCATCATCGATGTAGCCAACCTGCTCAGGGAAAGTGAATCGTCGCTGAGTCAGCTTGTCTCACAAAAGACAGTATTCTCCGGATTCGATCACCATAACGGTCTCAAAACAAGTAGTGAGGCTCCAGATCCGCTCACTTAAGCCCCTATTGAGAGCAGTGAATTTTAAGCCCAACGCTACAACCCAAATCCCGCTACCCAGCGTAAGACAGTTTGATCCGTATCTCATCACTACATGCAAACTAAATAGTCTCTCTGAGAATTTCAGAAAAGCCTCAAATGCTTTTATTGCCTAGACTTGAGGCAGAAGCTTAGTTAGATGACTGATATTGTATTCACTTCGGCAAGGGCTTACTAGTCAAAGTCAAAGAGAAGACAAGCATGTTCTTGATCGGGTCACTCAAGTTTGCTCTAAAGACAAGACAAGATTCTCCGTATTAGGTCACCTTAAAAACAAGAATGGGCTTTAATCAAATCACCAAATTGACCTACTGGCAAGGGATACAGCGATCTTTTGTGATTCTATTGGAGCTCTAGGCCACGACTTAGTCTACTCAAAGAGACAGACAAAATTCACCGCATATTGTCACCTTACTGCCATAAGCCTGAAGATTAAGGGATTTGCATCCATATAGTTGAAAGCCTTACAGGGAAAAGCATCTAGAGACATCTAATGCTCCACGAAGGCAGCTCAATCCCGCTTTAATACGCTGTCTTACGCAATGAGCAGCAGTTTGTCTGATCTAAAATTGTTCCCTAAAAAGCGGTTAAAGCCATACAGGACAAGCAATTTAGGAAAAGACAAAGCGATCCGAATTCGTACACCCAATATCCCGTATCAGTTCACTTAACTTCCGTATCCAATCACCTTTGTCTTCCTGAAAGCCTTTTCAGGCAAGCTATTCAGCATCCTTGAGACAAGCAAGAAGTTTAAAGAAACGATCTGAGACAAATAAGCCCTGATAGCCACTCTGGAATAATTCACGCGGCTTCAAACATCGCGGAGACATGAGACAAGCATCAGGACGCTCGCAACACGTGGGACAGCAGCCAACACTGATGGACCCAAGACAGAGGCAGCTTGATTAATGGTTAACATCGCTGCCCAACCGTTCTCCTATGTTCAGGAGTGGAGCACAACGTTCCTCTCCCTTTTTAGTCACCGCTTTGACTACATTTTCGCGCCATTTCCTGGCCCAGGTCAAAAGCCCAACTGGCGGACAGAGTCACGCCATCCTCTGTCTGACCGCATCATTACTCAAAGCAGCACACTGTTTGGCCTACGCTTTGGGCCTGAGACCCGCTACTGTATGGTCGATATTGATATCGACAGCGCTTATCACCCCAAACAAGATCCCCATGCCATCACAAGATTGCTTAGCAGCTTGGAACCTTTAGGGTTAGTAAGCCCCCTGCTCTGCACCTCTAGCTATAGTGGTGGCTTACATATCTACTTTCCCTTTGCCAAACCCCAACGTTCTTGGAAATTAGCCAGCGCTCTAGCAACACTCATCGAAGCAGCAGGATTTAAGATTCAACAAGGTCAGCTAGAGCTCTTCCCCAACACAAAGAACTACGTTGCAGCAGGTTCACCCAGCCTCTTCAACGCCCACCGACTACCGCTTCAAGAACCAGGTTCCTATTTACTCAACAACAACTTGGAGCCAGTCTGGAGCGATCAGGAACAGTTTGTAGAGCTTTGGCAACGATGCGTGGAGCGTAACGACTTAAACAAGCTAAAAATCCGTAACGTCCTCAAACAGCAAAAGCGAACCCGCCACTTCATTTCAGAAAAAGCGGATAAATTCCTCAATGACCTAAATGCTGAAATCGAACCCGGCTGGACAGGCAAAGGGCAAACCAATAGGCTATTAGGCCGTATCACCATGCGATGTTTCATCTTCCATCATGTCATTGCTGGAGGACTCCCCCTGACTGGCCAAACTCTGATCCAAGAAATTATTGACACCGCAAAATCTCTACCTGGCTACAAAACCTGGTGCCAACATCAGCATGAGATTAGCAAGCGGGTAATGGACTGGGTACGCTGCATTGAAAATAGTCATTACTTTCCTACGGCAGCCAGCAGGGAAAGTACAAGGCTCCGGTTATTCAGCAAGCCAAACAGACATCAAACTGGAATCAGCAACAGGCGATCGCCACACAAATCAAAATCAAAACTGAGATCCAACGACTTAAAGACTTAAATCAACTCCCAGACCAAATCACTAGGCGGTTCCAGGTACTGACCCAAGCGGGCATCAGCGGCAGTTCGCTCTATCGCTACAAAGAGCTCTGGCATCCTGCCTTTGAAAACGCAGCCGAAACCTCAGAAGAAAGAAACAAAGCCCTCAAATCATCGGAGCACCAGCAGGCTCGCCCTCAAGGGGCGGCCAACTGGCACAATCCTCCAAGCTTATTATGGGAAAATGACTGTAATAGCCTTCAGCAAAAGGATCCTAGCCAATCTGAAAGTGCCAAAGATTTAGCAACAGGCTGTAATGCCCTTCAGCCAGAGGCTTCTGGGCTGACTCAGCCCCTCGCCAAGGAAGAAGCTATTGAGCAAATCAAGGCGTTACTCGCTCTTGCCTCCTCCAAACAAGGGCAAACTGCTCCTGAAGTGGCAGAAGCTCAGCGTCAGCGACAGCAATTGATTACCCAGGGGCAGCGACAGACCTATTTAGAGCGCCTACAGGGCTATCTCCACTCTGGGGAGGCCATTCTCGTCATGGAGGCCTTGGATGTCCTCTCTGTACAGCCGGACTACATTGCCACTGAAGGGATGTCCGAGGCCCTGGAGGCTGCCCTAGAGGGCGCTGAGATGCCAGAGCGGCCTGCGTTCCTGGTTAAGCTGCTGAAGCGCTTGGCTGAACTGGGTTGGGAGGGGCGCTGGATTCAGCAGGAGTTACAGCGCTGCTGGGGGTGCTCAAGCCTGCCAGCGCTGGGCCTCTCGGAGCTCAAGCGCTGGCAGGCGAGTTTGAGCGATCCCAGAACTTGCTGACCAACCGAATCCTCAATGGACGAGACCTCGATAAAGCTTCTAGCAATAGGCTCTCCTGGGTCTAGTATGCGGAGGGTCAGTAGGTTGACGGATTTTCAAGGGTTTGAGCCCTGCGAACAGGCTCAAAATGTTTGTGATGAACATTTGCATAGTCATCCCAGGAGAGCCTAGCAATATCTGCTGGTCATGTTCTTCATAAATTCTACAATTGCACCGCTCGACCATAAAGCGAGAGCGTAAGTAGTGCCGCTGCCAAAAGTGCTACTACTGTCCGAACGTGATTCCAAAATGTCCAATCGGTCAAGAACTTTACCCATAGCGTTGCACCTTCAGTACTGTCTGGCTTAGCAATCGCCAATGCATCATTCAGCGGTATATTGAAGGCACTCGTTACTCCAATCGAACCAATGAGATTGAGTAAGCTGCCGATAAGCAAATAGGCAGAATTAGGTTGACTCCATTTTAACATTGCAAAGACTGCTAGAAAGAGGCAAGCCACAGCCATGCCAAACAGTACCAGTATGAACAATGGGTTGATTGCTGTGATATTTATTGACTGCATTGCTGTAATGCCCTGTAAGGGTTCGATTCGCGCCAGTGCAGGCATCACGAAAGTCGAGAAGGCGAAGAAGATGCCTGCAACTAACCCACTGCCGATGTCCTCGCCCACAGTAGCAATAGCCGCTTGCGACAATTGAACTGGCACCTGGAACAGCGGGCGAAGACGGCCTACCCCGGATTTCTCACCAGCACCTGTGGAAAACAACTCATAACCTTTACAGGCAGAGGGTTTGAGTCGATCTCCTTGAATGACAGTGTGTATTCAAGCGATACAGTCTGTCAATCCCCCTCAGAGTAAGGGTTTCAGGCATCACAAAGCTCTCTCATGAGAAATCCGGGTTTAGCCAGAGGAGAACAAATTCGCAACAGCCATGACCCGACCAGGCTGCTGGCTGACGATTGAACTGGACATTGAGAGTCGTCAGCGGGAGCTGCCATTTTTCATTCCGAGTATGGCAAGGCTAAAGCCATTGCGAGAGTTGTCGGTCTATAAACCCAGGTGGCCAAAACGATGACCGAGGCCCCTCAGAACTTCCACTCCCTCGACAGTCTCATAAATCACAACAGGCTCAACCTAGGCTGGACCTCGTTTTCTCGGCTTAAGTTACTACCACCTCTTCAGCACTGGGGAGCCTGTAGCTGCTCAAAGATTTCTCTTTCTCCCACAGCCACTTTTCTCCCCCCGTAAGCACAACCTTAGTCGCAATCTGCCAATCGCTAGGTATCTCCAAATTCTTGCCCCGCTCCCAAAGCGCCCGAAACGTTGTCAAACGATTCATGTCCATAATCAACTTCAGCGCAGCAGCACCTACCGTACCAAAGTTATGGGTATCAAAGCTGTGGAACAAACCATCAAAGTGAAGAAAGATAGCGTCCTTCCCCGACCTCTGAGGCTTCCTGGCATGAACACCCTGCTCGAACGTCAATGGATCAGTACCCCAAAGTCTCGGAGGAGATACCTCCCACTCTGAACGGTCGCTCATCGCCGAACAATGAATATAGGCTGGACCATCGGGCCATGCACGCACCGCATTACCAATTGTCAGCACCGTCAGGTGCTCACGCAAGAAGTTTTCTACATCTGAGAGCCGTTCCCCTCGCTGGTTCACAGATATCTGAATGTAGTCGCTTAGCGCTCGGCAAAGCTCTGAAGACGACCGGCTGTAGGCCAGCCACACTATCGGCTGTCGGGCCGCCTTGCTTGCCTCTAGCAGTTGAATTGCATGCTCTCTAAAGGTTGTGCGGACATAGCCATATAGGGAGAGGATCGTTTCAATGCGATCGCGCTGCCTACGCTCAAACACTGCTGTATCTTCCCTCAGCTCCGGCATAACGCCGGCCCCTTCCAACTCCGGTCGTTTCGCTTCTAGAAATACCCGAGTCTCTGGCCGTAGGGGCACTTCGGCCTCCCCCTGGTCCATATCAGTCCCCAGATGCATATGAGCCATTTGTATTCCTAGAACGGGCTGATACTGTTCTTCTAGTCTCTGCGGAGCAGTCTGTTCTCCTTCCCAACCCGCCTCAACTTTGTGCAGCGTATTCAGCCCCGGTGTAAAGACGACCCATTCCCCATTGTCCTGAGTCCCAAAATTCAAGTTGTTCTTAATAAACTGTAGCGGCTGAGGTTGAGCCATCACTTGCTTGAAAACAGCCGCCGCCCCGTCTTGACCGGGAATCGAAAAGTGCCGCAGTAACCCTCATCGTAACTGGCTGTAAAAGCCATCTCCCGAAGCTCTGGCTTCTGAATCTCAGCACGTTTGATTTGAATATCTGCGGGCAGATCCGCACCAAACAGCTTGTCAAGATCACCGAGTATTGGTTGCAGTGCAAGCAGCCGATCCTTAGAAAGGTCCGAGCTAAGCAGAGCCGCCATCTCCTCAACATCCGTATTCCGACCTTCCGCCGACCGAGGTGTCGTTTGATAGCGAGATTCTCTATTCATAAAACTATTTCTATGAGACTAGTAGGTAGTCAGGGCTGAATTGGGGAACTAAAGAAGTGTATTGTGCGCTGTTCAAGTTCCCCATGCCGAAGAAGAAATATATCGTGTCGCTCGACAACGAAGAACGCCAGCAGCTTGAAGAGTT
>JAAUQQ010000219.1 GCA_012032745.1 Synechococcales cyanobacterium RM1_1_8 | reverse complement strand
CCGGCTACCCTTCTCCCGGCTGTTGTGTTTTTGGGGGGAGAAGGGGGCTGGGGGGATGAGGGCGGCTAAATCTACCGGGCCTAAGCCTTGCACTCATCCGCTCCCTTGCCCTCCCGCAACGAGCCCAGCAGCGTATCCAGAATGATGCAGCTTTGGGGACTGTCCTCACCATCGGGGCTAACCACGACCTTATAAATCGTGTCATCGCTTAGCTTGGGCAAGCCTGGCTCATCTAAGCTGCCATTAAAATCGAACACAATTTCATCCGCTGCCGCAGGCAGAAGTTGAATGTCTAAGGCGGCATTACCACCGTCCTGCTTGCCTACTGTGACCGATTTTACCGTCGCCCGTACAGTGCCATTCTTCCCCCGGAGGCGGATTAGATCGATTGACTGGTCAGCATTGAACCGGAGCGCATGGCTGCTGCGCTTGGTGATGGAGAGGTTTTGGGCCTCTTGCATGACTTGGAGGATTTCGGTCTTGGTTCCAGAGACCCGTTGGCGGGTCATGAAGCCTAGCCAGCCGGGGGCGGCGATCGCCGCCAGCGCCCCCGCTATGATCACCACCACCAACAATTCAGTCAGGGTAAAGCCTCGCTCTGCCTGGAAGGTCTTCCCGCCAAATCGCCCAGCCCGAGAGGCATTCGCCAATTTTCCGGGCTTGCCCAGTCGCCCCAGAAGGGATTTATAATTCACGTCAGGCATGTTCTGATTCTGTTGATGCACAGTCAATCGCTCCGCTAGCGGGTTTGGGTTTGGCAATCTCACAAAAAAGCAGCCCCCGGCAGGCAGCCTGAGTGCTGGTTTGCACCCAAGCAAACCCGCTAGGGCGTGGTCGTCGCTGGGGTGATGTTGCGATCGATCAGCCCTCGCATGGTGATCCGGGTTTGCAGCGTCGGCAGGAATGAATCCTTCGAGATCCCGCCCTTGCCCTTGGCCATTGCCCCGCAGATACACCACCACATCTTGGGATTGGCCTACGTTACCAGCGACGTTTCTCAAGCAGACAAAGAAGCTATTGGAAGATTCATTCACAGGCAGCGCTGGAGGAATGCGATCGTAGGTGCCAGCAGCGCCCAAATTCTCACAGCTCTGGGGTTCCCCAGCTCGGTCATTGCCCGGTGCATCAACAAAATCTAGCAGGACAGACAAACCAGCGTTCCCAGGGGTTCCCCTCGCCGGGGCATCGCCACAGGCAGCGGCTTGGCAGTTCGTTTCGCCGCTATAGGGCCAAGAACGGAACGACCCAGCCCCCAGCTCTGCGGGATCCACAAACCCAGGCGTCCGAGTCAAGGCCGTCGCTGCTGTATCATCCAAGCTGCTGTATTTAGGCAGTTCGTACCTGGCAATGCGGGCCTCGCCCTTCCATTTGTCATCCGGGTTCCCCACAGTATTGGGAATCAAAAAGTAAGCCACCAAGCTATAGGCCTGCCGCTGCCGCCGGAGATTCCTACATTCATTATCCAAAGCCAGCGTCGGATAGGTCGCTTCACAATCGTCATAGGCAGGAAGCTTAGTTGAATCCATGTCAAGTGGCTCCGGCTTCCAGAAGGCCAGCACGGGGCGATAATTTTCCTTATTTTGCAGCGCCGCTGGCAGGTATTTGAGATAGCTGGGTGTGGAAGCCGCATCTTGCGGATTAGCCGCATTGTCGTAGATGTAGACCGCCTGCCTCAGGTCGGAAGCAATATAATTCAGCGCCAACTGCATCGATCGCTGGGTTTCCGTCTTAGCAGACTCCTGCTGCTCTGTGCCCACAAGCTGGACCACCAAACTCAGCAGCGTGGTGACAATAATGCTGGAGATGATCACCACCACCAGCAATTCCGTCAGCGTAAAGCCGCCTTGGGCGCTCAACAATCGACGCTGTCGCAGTCGGTGCTGGTTCAAGCGCAGACTCAATCTCTGAAGCAAACGGTAGGGGGTCATAGGGCAACATCCCAACAGGAAGGCGAATGGCAACGGTGTAGTGGGAGCGAGCTGCTCGGAGCGAAAACGATAAACTCAGGCGCGATGGCATCGCGACTGCCAGAGTGACTACCTACCCGAATAATCCTTCAGTGCAGGAAGCCCGCCCGTCGAAGAGCCACGGTTCAGCTCCGTATAGAACACCGCCAGGGGAGCAACGCCCCGGCTGCCCGTGCCCGTGGTGAAGCTGAGGGCTCGGGGCTGGGTTTCGAGGCCTGCCTTGGGCGTACCCGTCGCATCCATTGCCTCGGCCCCGTAAACGCGAACGCCCATGCGAAAGGCAAACAACGGTCCAGTGGCCGGGTTGCCAATGCGTTCACCTGGATCACGGAAGCTCTGGACAAACAGCCGCTGGCCTCTGTCATCGGTCACCGTTGCATCGGCAGGCTTGAATGTCAGGGCGACCTGGTTGGCATTGCCGCAGGGCGGCAGCTCGCCGCAGGTCGCGGTGGGGGCTGGCACCGTCGCGATGTTGTCGGGGGTGATTCCAGAGACTTCCGGCGGCAGCAGGGGGGTAATGTCAGCATCGGAGAGGCCGCTGGACATCAGCAGGCGCACCCGCTCGATCTCGGACTGACCGAGCTGCATGGCCTGCTCCGTGCGGCGGTTGCTGACGCGGGTGGCCACCGCCATGAAAATCGGCGGGGTGATGATCGTGACCACAATCGTAATCAGAATCATCGCCACCAGGGCTTCCAGCAAAGTCACGCCAGCGGTGGCCTGGGCGGGTGGCTTCAGCGCCGCCCTCAGCCAGGGCCTGAGCCTGAGCCGATTGGGCTGGGCAGGTCTGGGGGGTCGAGTTGAACGGGGGTCAGATGACATTGCAGATGACATTGCAGTATTCCTCAACAGTTCTCAGCCTCGAAGGCAACCTCAGTAGCGCCAATCCTACTGGTCAGCAGCGAGTTTTGTAGTCGCGCTGACCCTAATCATGTCCCTGGGTGAACGCCTCCTAGGGACAGATCGCGGTGCTATCAATCCGCTGACCATTGTTGTTGGGATCCGGTGCACAACGCAGGTTATTGATGTAGGGGTCATCCGCCGCCAGCTCGCGATAGAACTCGCTGCGCACGTTGTCGCGGGTGGAGAAGCGAGCAGCCACAGGGGCAGCCTGGACATACTGCAAGGCCACATCGTAGCCCCACAGACGATCTGGAGGACCGTAGTAGCGAATATTCTCAGCCGCCACCGGCGCCGCACCGGGCTCCCAGGAATCTTGGTCGAAGGGCGCGGTGGCAGAGGAGCTGAAGTTGAGCTGGAACAGGGAACCGGAGAAGCGCAGCGCCCGGTTCCAGTTTTCTAGGAAGCGGGGGAAGTTGTGCAGGCCGCCGTAGGAGTTGAGCGCTCGCGAGGGCACGGTGCCGCTGACAACCACGGCATTGATGCGGGTGTCGTTGGTATTTACTGGCCCTTCCCCGGCTCCAATTCGCTGGAGTGGATCTCTCTCCTCAGAAATTGGGAAATAGCCTTGGCCACCATAGAGGCCATATTCAGCTTCGACACCGCCCTGTGCTCGGCAGGAAAGGCCATCAGTGAGGCCGCCAGTTGGACTATGACTATTTGCAGCGTTGGTGGGATCGCCGCAATAGACCGGAAACCCTCGCTGGGAGATCTTGATCGGCAGATCTTGGAGGCGGGCAGTGTTGTCTTGGTAAACCCGGCCATCTTCCAAAACCCAGGGGCGAGCCGAGTCTGGGTAGCTGAGCATTCTGAAAGAGGATTTGGTCTCGGGAATCGTATCGGCCTTGTTCAAAACTAGGCCCTGGGCAATCCAGCCATCCCGCGCCATCCATTCCTCATCGCTGTTGCTGGCATTCATGGTGTAAGCATTGCTCAAGACCTGGACGCTATCGGCAATGATCTCCGTCGCACGCCAGGAATCGGCTGGTGTATTGCTTCCCTCTGGATAAACGACCCTGGCAAACTTTTCATTTAGGTCTGCTTGCTTGCGCGTGAAGAAGTTATTCCAGTTTTTGGCTGCATCGGTATCGACATTGAGAATGCTGGTGCCTTTGTATTCCTCAATGATTTTGCCATCAGTGCCATCTTCGCTGTGGAGGTTGAAGTTGCCCTGGATGTAGGCCGAGGCATCGGAGATGAACGACATCCCCCGCTGCTCCGGCTCATCGCCCCGGCCTTTGGTTTTGAGCACTAGGCCTCCGGTATCAATGCGGCGCAGGTCGCGGCCATTGCGCAGGCGGAAGCCGTAGGGGCGACGCTCGGGATCGGCGTAGAAATCGACGGCTTTGGGGCTGAGGCCGTTGTTGGGGCTGACGGGGGGATCAGAGAAGACGCCAGTCCGTGCCGCTGCATTCATCAAATACTGACCGGTGGAGACGTTGACGGTGCCTCTGGTGTAGGTCTGCCAGTCAGTGAGCCAGGCAGCTTGGGTGGGGCTGATCAAGCGGGGGCGGGCGATCGCATCTTCCCGCACCGTGTCCTCCCGAAAAGCATAGACCAATGCTCCCGTACGGGTCGAAGACTGCCTTGGATCGGCGATCTGGGGCAGGGGCAGCCAAAAGTCGGTGTCTGCTTGGCTACGGAAGAGATTATTGCCCGTGACCTGGTTGCGGCGCATCAGGTCGAGGTCAAAGTCCATAATGCGCACGGGCATTTGCTCCCGCCCATTGAACATCACCTTGTCCAGCAGAGTAATCCAGCGCGTTCCCCCGGCCAACATCGTGCCTCGGATCTTGTTGACGCGCTCATTGCCGTCGGCCTCGGAGGCGTGGTGGAGGGCAGGGACCAATCGGCCGGGTTGAGCTTGGGCGCGAGGGCAATGGCCTTGATGCCGCTGTCGCCGGTGCCGCTGTCGCTGACATTTTCAACGCCATTGTTGTCGCTGTCGCCCACAACCTTGAACGCATCGTTGGTGCTGACATAGTTGATGCCGCCCGTGGTGCCGCCTTCATTGATGAAAGCATAGCGATTGTGGAAGGGGTAGTCATTGCCGCCGGAGGTTTGTAGGGTCAAGCGCGCGCTGGTGTAGGGTTCCGTGGCGGGCTGCTTGAACTCTGTGGCCCCTTCGGCCCTGGCCCTGGCCGAGAGCGTGCCATCATGGCCATGCTCTGCAACCGGGAAAAGGTAGGCCAGGGAGGGATATTTGGGGCCACCGTGTTCGGGACCAGAAGGGCAGAGGGCCAGGGCTAGGGTGAGGAATTCATATTCCTGCTTGGCATCTCGGGGGGCCTCGGCACCGAAGTAGTTGTTCCCTTCAAAGTCACATTGCAGCCTGACGCGATCGCCAATCAAAAACTTCTGTCCCAGAACTCGTCCACTCTGGAATTTGACTTCATAGCCGTATTGATTAACCCCCGTGCTGTCTGCCTCGCTGAAGCCTACGGTGGAAAAGCCCTGGATGCGATCGCGCTGGATCTGATACTTATCCCGCAGCGCCTGAAGCCCCCTAACCTTTGCAGGATCAACATCTAGCGCTTTGAGCAGGAGATCGGCAGGAACCGACCCCCGAGGATTGGCCTTGTTGAAATATTCATTCTCGCCGTTAATTTCAATCCGAGCGGTCAAGCGCTCATTCGTGTTGCCATCCTTGTCCTCATCATCGAGATCCCGATAGTCAATCTCAGCAAAAGATTTGCCCCCGGCTGTGACCGTTTTGAGCCGCCCGCTCGTTTCCAATGCTCGAATCGCCGCAACCAGATCATCGCGCTGTGCTTCAGAACCCACCAGATCCGTTTCCTTCGCAGCAAGGTTATTGAGGATGTTGCCCACGTTATAGGCCACCATGCCCATGGTGCAGGCCGCCGTTTGCAGCGTCGTTTGATCCGCCAGGCTCAGCTTTTCATACTTTTCAGCCCCCGTGCCCGTGGCAGCATCCAGCTCGCTCAAAGCCCGGCGCAGGTTGGAGAAGTCGCCCCACATCGTGTGGATGGGGTAGGGATGGGTCACGGCCCCCACACCGCTGTCCAATTGCGCTCCAGTGCGGAACAGCGTGCTGTTGGCTGCATTGACGCCGCCAACCTGGTCTTGGAAGGCCGGGAAGGCTCCAGCGGGGTCGCCGGAGAAATTGGCCAGGTTTTGCAGGGCAATGCGCAGGGGGCTAGAACCATCGCCCAACTCAGCCGCAAAGGCTTCGCGAGCCGTTGTCAAGCTCGCGCTGGTGACTTGACCCGTTCCCCCATAGAGCGGCGGATAGAACTCCCAACCGTTAGTGCCCTTGCCATTCAAGAAGTTGACATCGGGACGGTTGTCAGAATCAGACAGCTTGTCGAAGGTCGTGCTAGCAATGATCGTTTGCTGACTGCCGGGGTGAGAGGTGCTGGCCAAACAGGCAGCGGGGTATTTGCCCCCATCCAGCAGATAGTGATAGACCCCGGTGGATTGGGCTGCTGCTAGGTTATTGCGATAGGTCTTCCACTGGCGCTGCTCGGTTCGGCGGGCTGCAACACCGCCCGCGCCCGCTGCATCGGCAGGGGGCGGATAGAGCGGATCAAACAGCCGAGTCGCAGCGCCAGTATTGGCCTTCAAGCTGGCCAGGACCGCGCCGGTATTGTTGGCTGCCTCCAGATCAGCGCCGCTGATTGCCCTGTCGAGACTGCCGTTTCCATTCAAGTCCTCATTGGCATCCAGCGTACCGTTGCCATTGGCATCTTCGCTGATCACATTGCCCCAACCGAAGGCATTGCCCAGCTCTAGGCGCTGCCCCACAATCACCCGCACCCCCTGGGCCGCAGACCGGCGCTCCCAATAGCCATCCAAGCCGTAGGATTCCTCATCCGATTCGCTCGCAACCGGAGGCGCATCACGGGTCAGTAATTCCTCATTGGGCCCCGAAATTTTGTTTTTGCTAGGGTCAGAAACCTGCACACCCGCTTCAAAACCAACCTTGGCCGGCGCTTGGCATAGACCGGCTTGGGCCCCCAGCGATTGTCCGCCCGGAAGGTATCGTCTACGTAGGGCGTGGCTTCATCTTTGCCATACAGCCGCTTGCTGGTCACCCAGGCCCGGCCATTCCAAGCCGCATCCCGCGTGGCAGCAGCGCTTTTGACATTATCAGCAGCGCTATTGGCGCGGGTCTGGTTGATGTCTTCGGTCAGCACCAAAACCGGGTTGAGAGCGACATCGGCGGGTTTAGTATTGGCGACGACGGAATCATTGGCCTTGTCAATCTTCTGGGGATTCGCTGTTTGGCCGAAGAGAAAGATCCGCGAGTCGCCTCTATCATCGTTCGCCTTCATCGAGCCAGTGACATACTGGCCTTGCCAGGGGGTTCCGCCATTGACGTCCTGCTTAAATTCCCCGATCGCCATCTCAGAGCTAGACTCGGTATAGACACAGGAGCTAGGCGCAGAAATGGGATAGAACTTCACTCTGTCGGTGCTGTCACCGATGATGTAGTTCCCAGCGGTGTACATAGCCCCGTTCCAGTTGAACGAGGGGCCGGGGAAGATCTCCAGATCGTAGCGGAACCAGGCCCCCCACTTGTTGCCGAGGTTGGCCTGCTTGTCCTGCTGCATTTCCAGGGTGGCAATGGTGGAGTTGCCTGCATTGAGGGACTTGGCCACCGCATGGACCTGAATCGACTTGCGCAACTGGGAGCCGCCCACCTGCTCCCAGCCGACGTAGAGCGAACGGCCTAGGTCGGGGCAGTCCGGGCGCTGACCCACCCCGGTGGTGTTGATCGGACTGCTGCGAACGACCAGTTTGTCGGCCTTTGTGGGATCGTCATCTTGGATTTCCGCCGCCACAACGGGGTTGTTTGGGTTGGCTGGATCGGTTGGGGCGTAGGCGATCGATCTGGTCAAGATGGAATAGGCCACAACGGTGTCATCGCCGGGCTTGCCATCGGAATCGAAGCGGAAGGTCCAGGCATTGTCCAGGACACCATCGTTATTGATGTCAATGCGCTGCTCATCCTGGAGCTGGTAGTCATCCTTGGCCAGGGCGGTTTCGAGATCCTGCTCGGAGGGCAAAATTGGGATGGGTTCTTCGGTGAAGAGGTATTCCAGCTTGGTCTTGGCCCGCTCGACTGCGGGGGTTGCAGCGTTGTAGACCTGGCGCTGTTGGCGTTCGCCGATCACCTGGTTAGTGCGGGTGCCTGTGCGGAAGATCAGCAGCCCCAGCACCAGAGACAGCATCAACAGCAGCAGCGTCACAGTGGGCAGAATAAAGCCGCCTTCGGGCTGTCGCTGGACAAAACCGCTGCGCATCAGCCAAAACCGCTCCTGGGCTGTGAGCCTTTGGTCCAGCCGTTTTGCATTGCGGAGAAGCATCTTCAGGACTTGGGTTAGTTGCGGCTTCGCCATGGATCAATCGCCTCACCAGTGAGTTGAAAAAAGGGAGCTGAAAACAGAAAAGTAGGGACAAAAGGGGCCTGCGGGGGCCGGGGCCTTGAGGTAGAGAAATTAAATCTTCTCGGTTTAATCATCCGAAGGGTTCATGACAACTCCCAGGAGTCTGGAGTTTTGGTCTGAAGTCTTGGCCTGAAGCCTTGGATAGAGAAGAGAGGACTTAATGCCCCTAGCTAGGCGCTGTTCGCTGAGCTTACAGTTCGCTGAGCTTACAGTTCGCTGAGCTTCTATTGGCTGGGCTAGGGCGACAATATGCAACGATCCTACCCAGATCTAATCGAAAGTGCTTCACGTTGGGCAGAAGTAAAGTCAACTTTGTAAAAGCTTTGGGGATGGCCTAGGGTCCAGGGCTCAGGGCCTATCTTAGCGGGGAAAAGCTGAAATTGTGGGGCGGGACGGGTTG
>JAAUQQ010000218.1 GCA_012032745.1 Synechococcales cyanobacterium RM1_1_8 | reverse complement strand
GATATCCACGTCACCACGCCCCTGTTGCACCTAGAAGATCACCACTCCATAAATTCCTGGAGCTGGCTTTCTGGCGCGAGCGGAGACCTATGGGTGAATGCCAATTCGGTGATGTCGGCGGGTCTCTCTCCCTTTATTCCGCAGCTTCCCTCAGGGATTGCCACCCTCGCTCTGGGGACAGGTCAGGGGGGAGATTTGTATCTGAAGGCGCAAGATTTGACCCTGCGAGACGGTGCCAAGATCTTTGCGCTGGTCTTGGTCGATCGCGATCTCTTTGTGCAGCTGTACGCCAGCACCAACCCTGCCCTCACCGCCCTGATTGGCCTCCCCGATGCGGGCAACGGCCAGGGCGGCAACGTCATGATCCAGGCAGATCGCCTCTCAGTGGATGGCTTCAATGACCTAGCACCCTCCAGTATCAGCCTGCTGAGCACCCTCACCTTTGGCAGCGGCAATGCTGGCAATTTGGACATCACCAGCCGCGAACTAAACCTTAGCAACGGCGGAGTCGTTGCATCTTCAAGTCTCTTTTCCATTTCTGATTTTGGTCCTCCTGTGGCCAATAGCGGCCTGGGCAATGGCGGCAATCTAACTGTCAAAGCCGAGCAAATTACAGTCACCGGGGGTAAATCCCGTGACGGAGTTGCCCACCCTCTTGGGAACCCAAACCGGAGCCCTGGGCAATGCTGGGGATACCACCCTGGAGACCGGGGCGGCTAGAGGTGGGGGCGGGGGGGGCGGTGCTCTCGGGCACCTACACCTCCGGCAACGGCGGGCGGTTGACGATTCGGGCTCGGGAGCGATCGCCCTAGAGGGAGCCTACTCCCCGGCCCTGCCCTCGACGATCGGCACCTTTGCCGCCGAACCAACGAGCGCCCAGCGAGAGACCTTCTTTTTCCCCGATGTGCCCGTAGCAGGCAATGCCGGACAGCTCGCCCTGATCACGCCGCGTCTCACCCTCACCCAGGGTGCCCAGGTCAGCGTCGCCCACCAGGGCCTGGGCGATGCGGGCAACCTTGAAGTCCAGGCACGAACAGTGCAATTAGCCCAGCAAAGTCAACTCACCGCCGAGACCCGGACGGGCCAGGGAGGCAACATCAATTTGAAGATTCAGAATGGGTTAGTGTTGCGCCAGGCTAGCCAGATCAACGCCTCGGCCCAGGGCGGCAGCGGCAGGGGCGGCAACATCGCCATTCAGGCAGGTACGATCCTTGCCCTGCCCCAGGAAGACAGCGACATCGTGGCCGATGCCTTTGGGGGCAGCGGCGGCAACATTAGTCTGCAAACCAGCGGCATTTTTGGCCTAGCGGTCCAGCCCCAACGAACGCCCCGCAGCGACATCACCGCCAGCTCTCGCCTCGGCCTCAACGGCAGCGTCAACATTGAACTCAACACCGCCGATCCGCGCCAGGGGCTGATTGAACTGCCGATCGCCCTGCTAGATCCCAATCAGCAAATTTCTACGGATTGCCAGCGCCCCGCCCGGTCTAGCTTTGTTGCCACGGGGCGGGGCGGCCTGCCGGTCGATCCCAGACAGCGGCTCTCTCGTCCTGGAGGGGTGCAGGATTGGCGCGATTCCTCCGGGAGCTTGGGCAGCGAGTCGTACGGAAGCTGGCCAAGCAATCGCCCTGCCGTGCAATCCGCCCCAGCGATGCCTTCCCCAGCGGCAGTCCCCGCCCCCGCCATCGTTGAGGCCCAAGCTTGGCAACAGGATCGCCAGGGACAGGTGCAACTGGTTGCCGCTCATCCATCCCCATCTTTGCCCCAGGGCAGCTTGACCTGTGCAGACCTGCCCCGAACCCGAACCCAAACCCCAGCCCCAAACCCCAGCCCAAACCCCAGCCCAAACCCCAGCCCAAACCCAGGAGAACCCAGGATGAAGCGAGCTAAACCAGCCTGGCCAGCCTGGAAAAGCGCAAAAACCAGGGCTTGTACCGGGCTCCGCTATGGAGCGATCGCCCTGGTGAGCTGCCTCCTGCTGGCCTATGCCCAGCCCGCCCTAGCCCGGCTCGCGCCCGCTGGCAGCAGCCATGGGAACCTCAGCTCAACGGCATCATCGGCCCTGGAGCTGTCTCGCCCCGCTCCTGGGAGCGGGGCTGGAGGTGAGGGAGGCTTAGCACTAGCCAAAAGCCCAGCCTCGGATGGCCTCGCCCTGGGCAAGCAGCTATACAGAGCCGGTCGCCTGGCTGAAGCCGCCCAGGCTTGGCAGCGGGCCGCCGAGCAATTTGCCCAGCAAAACCAGCCCACAGAGCAGGCCCAGGCCCTGCGGTATTTGGCGATCGCCCAACAGGATCTGGGTCAACCAAAAGATGCTGAAGCAACTATATCCCAGGCCTTAGACCTAGCCTTACAACTCAATCAGCCCTTTCTCCAGGCCCAAGTGCTCACCAGCCAGGGCAGCATTCAGTTGAACCAAGGACAGGGGGAAATTGCCTATGCGACCTATCGCCAGGCTGAGGAACGCTATCGGGCTGGGGGCGATCGCCACGGCATCCTCCTCAGCCAGCTCAACCAAGTCCAGGCGCTCCAATCCCTGGGCTTTTACCGCCGTGCCCGCAGTCTGCTGTTGGAATTGCAAGAGCAACTGGGCCTGCCCCCTGTGCCTGAACCCCCTGGAGGCCGCGCCCCTAGGGGAACGACCCCCATGATCGCGATGACCATGATCGCAAATCCAGCAGATGCCGCAAGTGAACCTCCTGTGAGCACCGATCGCGCCGAACAACCCTCCCAAGAGCAACAGCTCCAGGCCCAAACCCTACGCAGCCTGGGCCAGGTCCTGCGCAGCATCGGAGAACCCTCCCAGGCCCGCACCGCCCTCAGCCAAAGCCTGGCGTTGTTTGAACAACTGGATCAGCAGGCGGAGTTGTCTCCCACACTGTTGTTGCTGGGCGAGCTGCAACAGGACCAAGGCGAAATTGCTTTGGCGATCGCCACCTACGGGCGATCGCGGGATCTCGCGAGATCGCCCTTCGATCAGATTGCAGCGGATCTGCACCGCCTAAGATTGCTGGCACAACAGCCGGAGTCCAGGCCAGCAAGGCTGCTGGCCCAAAAGCTCTTGGCGCAGCTCCAGCAAACCCAGGCCAGCCGCTGGGCCGTTGATGCCCAGGTTAACCTGGCCGAAAGCCTGCGCTTGCTCGACCTCAGCGCCCCCGCCCTAGAGCTGCTAGACCAGGCTCTCCAGCAGGCCCAGTCCCTGGGCGATCACCGGGCCGAATCCCATGTCCTGGGCCAACAGGGCAGCCTCTACGAAAGCCAAGCCCAATGGTCCGCCGCCCTGGCCACCACCCGCCAGGCCCAGCAGCGTGCCGCCGGGCTGGGGGCGGATGAGATGACCGCCCAATGGCTCTGGCAGGAGGGGCGCATTCTCAAAGCCCAGGGTGAGACCGAGGCCGCGATCTCACCCTACAGCGAAGCCGTGACCCTGCTCCAGGGCCTGGGCCAAGATCTGGTGGCCATGAATCCGGAGGTGCAATTCTCCTTTCGCTCCCAGGTGGAGCCGGTGTACCGACAACTGGTTGAGCTCCTGTTGGCCGATATCGATCGCCTGCCGCCCGCCCAGCGTCAGGCGCGGCTGGAGCGATCGCGCCAAACCCTAGAAGCGCTCCAACTGGCCCAGCTCCAAAACTTTCTGCGCGAAGCCTGTGAGACCTACCAGCAGCAGTCGATTGAAAGCCTCGATCGCCAAGCCGCCGTTTTCTATCCCATCGTGCTCGCGGATCGTCTGGAGGTGATTCTCTCCCTGCCGAGCCAGCCCCTCTATCACTACAGCGCCGCCCTGCCAGCCGCCGATCAGCAGCGGCTGTTCCAGGAACTTCGCCAATCCCTCAACCCAGCCTTTCCGCCGGAGTCTGGCTTGGCGGCTGCACAGCAGCTCTACGATATGCTGATTCGCCCCGGCGCAGACTTGCTCCAGCAACAGAACATCAAAACCCTAGTGTTTGTACTGGATGGTTTTTTGCGGAGCCTGCCCATGGCGGTGCTGCACGATGGCGATCGCTACCTCGTGGAACAATACAGCCTGGCCCTCACCCCCGGCTTGCAGTTGTTTGAAGCCAACCCGCTCCCCCCCAAGCGGCTGAATATTTTGGCCGCTGGGCTGACCGAAGGCCGCCAGGGGTTTGCGCCCCTGCCAGGGGTGCGCCAGGAGATCCAAAACCTGGCCCAACAGCCCCCGGACCTCGCCCAAACCCAGGTGTTGCTCAATCAAAACTTCACCCGCCCCCAGCTTGGCCGCCAGGTCGAAGCCCGGCCCTTTTCCATTCTCCACTTAGCCACCCATGGACAATTCAGCTCTAATGCGGAAGACACTTTTTTGCTGACCTGGGATGATCGCATTGGGGTGCAGGATCTCGATCAGTGGCTGAGTCCAAGGGGAACCTTCAGGGAGACATTCAGTCCTGTCTCCAGCCGTGGAGCAGGCCCCGGAGAGCGCCTCGAACGGAATCGAGCCTCTCCCATTGAGCTGTTAATCCTCAGCGCTTGCCAGACCGCCAAGGGCGATCGCCAGGCCACCCTAGGCTTGGCCGGTTTTGCGGTTCGCTCCGGTGCCCGCAGCACCCTGGCCACCCTCTGGTCTGTCCAGGATCAGTCCACCGCCGAGCTGATGAAGCTGTTTTATGGGCAACTGCTCCAGCGCCATGCTGGGCGGGCCGAAGCCCTGCGCCAGGCCCAGCTCCAACTCTTGCAGCAACCAGGCCCCTACTCCCACCCCTATTACTGGGCTCCTTTTGTCCTGGTTGGCAATTGGCAGTGATCGCGGTTGCTCTGTTATTGGCCTTGAAAGCAACCTGCTGCCCAACAAGCTGATGAGGTCCACCCGCGCACGATTCCTTGAGAGATTTCCCTAAAAGATTATTTCCCGTTGCCAGGGATCCATCTCTACCACTACTCAATCTTGTTCGTACAACTTAAACTTATTAATACAGCAACACTATGGTTTACCCATCTTCGACGGCTTCTCCCTGCCTGTGCCCCTGGCTCCATCGCCTTGTCCCTGGCTTGACTCCCCTGCTCCAACGCCTGTTCTGGGTTGGGGTAATCGGATTGCAGGCGGGCGTTGCGCAGGCCCAGGTCACCCCCGACTTGCCCTGGGAGGATAATCCAGCCCAGGCCGCCCAGGCCGCTCCAGTCTTTGGCCGCATCGATTGGCAAACAGCGCTGTTGGCAACCTATTTCGTGCCGCCGAAGCAAGATGCGCCCCAGTCCACCACCAGCTCCGCCACCCGTCGAGGCCAGCGCTGTGGCCCAGGGGAAGGCATGATCGAGGCGATCGCCCCTCCCACGGGAGCCGGAATGAGCATCAGCGATCGCCCCGCCATTTCCCTCCAACTACCCTCCACCGCTGCCCAACAGGTGGCCCTGGTTTTCCGCGATCCCGCTGGCGATTTCTACCAGCAGGCCCTTCTGCCCATCCTGCCCGCTGCCCAGGCGAAGCTTGAAATCCAGAAAAATCACAGCGCGGAGAGCGGTGATAGGAGCCGTGATGGGTTCGGTGGCTCGGCCAGGGACGGTCAGAATGGCGATCGCCCCCAACTCTCCAAGCAACCCGATACCACCTGGGTCAGCTTCCAGCTCCCGGCCTCCGCCCAGCCCCTCTTGCCCAACCGACGCTACCAATGGTCCCTCGTGGTCATCTGTGGCGATTCCGTCCAGCCCGATGATCCCACCTTCACGGGCTGGGTCGAGTACCAAGCTCCCACGTCGGAAATGCTGCAAACCCTGGCTCCCCTCTCGTTGCTGGAGCGGGCTCGCTGGTACGGGCGCAATGGCTATTGGTACGACATGGCCCGCCAGCTCACGGGCGCTCCAGGGAGCCCCCAGCTCACCCCCCTAGAATAGGGAACATCACCCCCTGGGCTCTGCGTCTGGGTTACCCGTACTCTATCGGCCAAGCCGCTGGATCGCGGAGGGAACTCGGCGAGGGAACCAGGATAAACTGATCCTGAGCCCCAAAATCAGGCTTGAACTTTCAATTTGTTTCGACCTTGGGAGTCCATGGTGATGGGTCATTTTTGTTCTGCGCTGGGCGCGTTCCTGGCAGCTAGCCTAAAGCGGGGCCGCTCTGCTGGGAGCCTGCGAGTGGATCGGGAGCAGGTTTCCAGGGCCAGATTGCGTAGAGGTGAAGTGGTGGCGATCGCCCTCGCCAGCCTGGCCCTGCCCGGCCTCATTCTGCCTGGCCTCACCCGCCCCGCCCCCCGCTCCAGCCCGCTCCAGCCCCAGTCCCAGTCTTCTCCTGCCCCCCATCGACTGCCGCCGCGTTGCAAACCCGCTCCTACCAATACGAAGCGGGCCGCTTCACCGCCAATGCCGCCATCAACCCCCTGGCCGGTCGCCTGCTGGGCCGCATCCTAGAACAGGAAATCCCCTCCGCCCTCAGTTTTTCGGCAACGGACCTGGCAGGCTTCTTCGAAATTCCGCCCCAGGCCCAAGCCAGCTTCGCCAATGGCGACCTCAGCTTCGATTCCGCCCCGGTCAAGGCCTTCCTCGAACCTTATTTTCAGCAGGCGCTGCGGCAGTTGGCCCAGACCTACAGCCTGTCCGGCAACCTCAGTCCCGACAACATTGGCCAAATTCCCATTGAAACCCTAGATGCGCTGCTTAACTATGAGCTGTCTGGCCAAGGGCGGCTGGAGTCTGATGGCAAAACCACGACCTTTCGCTTTCAGTATTCCGACGGGGCAGAGCGTTTCACCCTGAGCGGCATAGATGCCGCTATTCTGGCCAGTTGCCAGGTGCAGCGCTGTGAGACCCAGCTCGATGGCGAGCTGGACCTCAAGCTGGATGTGCAGGGATTGAATGGGCAGAGCGATCGCCTCAACATCGAGCTGCCCCCCAGCCTGGGCCGCGCCCTGGAGCAGGCCCAGCGGTTTGGCATCCGGGAATTGCCCCTGGCCGATGGCAAGCTGACCTCGGCGGTGCAGACGCTGCCGAACTCGATCCCCAGCCCAGCGCCTAGCCCAGCCCTCCCAGCCAGCTCCGCTCTGCCCCTGCCACGCCTGACCCAGGGCAATTTCACCTTCAGCGCCGAACGCATGACGGCCCCTTGGTTTGCGGTCTTTTCCGTTTCTCCAAACCAGCCCCAGTAGACTCGGGCGTAAGTTTTACCCCCCTCACCCCAACCCCTCTCCCACAGGGGGAGAGGGGCTCCGATCCGGCCCTCCTTGTATCTGAAAGTACAGGCTTGGATGCAATCCCGACTCTTTTTGTCGGGATTGTTTGACGGCGGTATACCCCCATGCTAGGTTGCTTTCAACTGGGAAAAGCGCATTGCCATGCTCCCAATTTCCAGAAGTTTTCCAGCACCCTCGCATTGGTTTCTAAGGAAGGTATCTCCATGGTCCAGGCCACGCTCAACACTGCCCGCACCGCTCTCAAAGGTCTGCGTTGTCGCGAATGCGGCCAGGACTATCCCCTCGCCGCCAAGCATGTCTGCGAAGATGTCTGCTTTGGTCCCCTGGAGGTGGCCTATGACTATGACTATCTCCGCCAAACCGTCAGCCGCGAAACGATTGAAGCCGGTCCTAACTCGATCTGGCGCTACCGGGCATTTTTGCCGGTCGAGACGGACAACTACATCGACATGGGCACGGGCATGACGCCGCTGCTCCAGGCCGATCGCCTGGCCAAGCGTCTGGGCCTGAAAAAGCTTTACATCAAGAACGATGCGGTCAACATGCCCACCTTGAGCTTCAAGGATCGGGTGGTGTCGGTGGCCCTGAGCCGGGCGCGGGAGCTGGGCTTTACGACGGTGTCCTGTGCGAGCACGGGCAACCTGGCCAATTCCACGGCGGCGATCGCCGCCCACGCCGGTCTCGATTGCTGTGTGTTCATTCCTTCGGACCTGGAAGCGGGCAAAGTCCTGGGCACCGTGATCTATTCCCCCACGGTCATGGCCGTCAAGGGCAACTATGATCAAGTCAACCGCCTGTGTAGCGAAGTGGCCAACACCAAGGGCTGGGGCTTCGTCAACATCAATCTGCGCCCCTACTATTCCGAGGGCTCCAAGACCCTAGGCTATGAAGTGATTGAACAACTGGGCTGGGAGCTGCCGGACCATGTGGTTGCGCCCCTGGCGTCGGGCTCGCTGTTCACCAAGATCCACAAAGGCTTTAACGAATTCATCAAGACGGGGCTGGTGGCCGAGAAGCCGGTGCGCTTCAGCGGTGCTCAGGCGGAGGGCTGTTCGCCGATTTCCCAGGCCTTTAAGCAGGGCCGCGATTTTATTACGCCGGTTAAGCCCGATACGATCGCCAAGTCGATCGCGATCGGCAACCCCGCCGATGGCATCTACGCCCTGGAGCTGGCGCGCAAAACCAATGGCAACATTGAAGATGTGACCGATGGTGAGGTGATTGAAGGTATCAAGCTGCTGGCCCAAACCGAGGGTATTTTCACGGAGACAGCGGGGGGCACGACCATCGCCGTGCTCAAGAAGCTGGTTGAGGCGGGCAAGATCGGCCCAGATGAAACCACGGTGGTCTACATCACCGGCAATGGCTTGAAGACCCAGGAGTCGATCCAGGGCGAGGTCAGCCCGCCGCTGCTGATTGAGGCCAAGCTGGAGAGCTTCGAGCAGGCGCTGGAGCAATCTCGCAGCCTGGGCTATTAGACTCAGGCGCAAGTTTTGCCCCCCTCACCCCAACCCCTCTCCCACGAGGGGAGAGGGGCTCCGAGCCGTCTCCCCTTCT
>JAAUQQ010000217.1 GCA_012032745.1 Synechococcales cyanobacterium RM1_1_8 | reverse complement strand
TCCCGTTTTACTTCGTCTGCACTGTTCACCAGCTTGCAAAGCAAGTCTGTACGTTTGTGTCAGGAAGTCAGGTCGGCACCATGAAAATCATTTATGTTGGTTCAAGCATACCATTTGCTCGTCTCAGACTCGCTGTCTTCACTCGTTTTTCCAAACATGGTTCAGGCAGCAGACTTCGACTCGCCTGCTTTCATCCCGACGCCAAATCAAAGATTATGGCGCGGGGCTTACCGCGATATAGCTAATCCTGGGGAATGAGCAGGCGACTCATGTTGCGGCCATCCTCCAGGGGCAGGAATTCCAGGCTGGCACCGAGCTGCTGGGCCAGGCGCTGGACCAGGCTGAGGTTGAGGCCGAGGCCCTGCGATCGCAGGGCCTGGACCAGGGGGTCGGCGGCATCGGCGGTGGGTTGCAGCGCCGTCAGCAGTTGGGGATCGAGGATGCCGTTGTCCGTCACCGTCATCTCGATCAGCTTTTCTGGCTGGAGGCGAAACCAGACATCGATGCGCCCCCCCAGGAGGCAGCGATCGCAGGCCGCCACCAAAATTTCATGGAGAATGCCCTCCAGCTTGAGGATGTCGCCCTTAAGCTGGAGCTGCTGGACCTCGTTGCTGTGGAACTGACACCAGAGCTGCTGTTGGGAGACTAAGCCATCGATGCGTTCCTTGGCCTGCTTGAGGAATCGGGCAATGGGAATGGTTTGGAGATTGGTTTTCAACGCCCAACGCTCGTTTTCCGATAGCTGGTTCATCAGCCCCAGGACAACGGCCAGGCGCTGGCTGGCTTGGCCATCATCGCCACCGCCCTCCTGGAGGTGCTGGAGCAGGCGCTGGAGGTTGCCGGCAAAGCGTTCGTTGCAATATTGCTTGTACCAATTGAGCTGCTGGAGGACTTCCTGGCGATCGCTCAACTGTTGGAGCTGCCGCACCCCCCGCCGGGAGCCCGCGAGCTGTACAACCAAGGTGGTGGCACAATCCAGACTCTCTTCTGGCCAATTCCGCCGCTGCTTCAGGGCCACCAAGACCGCTCCCTGGGGAACTTCGGCGGGGTGAACCCGCAGGGGAAACAGCAGAATCTGATCGAGGCCATCGAGCTGGAGCCAGTCGCGGGTGCTGGCGGCGAGGTCCTCGGGATAGACCAGGAGCACGTTCTCCCCCTGGACTAGGGCCTGCATCAGCGGATCCCCGAGGGAGTCCACCGTCAGTGATCGGGGCAACTGCCACTGGCTGTCTTCGCTGGCGCTGGCAACCAGGTGGCCCAGGCCATCGTTCAAAGACCAGCTAATCAAGCCCACCAGGGGAGCCTGGAGCAACCGGGCGATCGCCTGGCAGCCGACCTCATCCAGGCGATCGGGATGGCGCTCCTGGAGCATCCGGCCCAGGCCCCATTGCAGGGACTGGTGCAGCGTTTCTAGGTAGTGAAGCTGGGCAACGGCAGCCCGCTGATGCATGACCAGGCTGAGCTGCTGGGCCACCGTGCAAACCAGCTCTCGCTCCGGCCCCGGCCAGCCATAGGGATGATCATGGGCGAGAATCAGCAGGCCTTCTTGGACCGCATTGGGGCTGGTGGGGCAGACCATCAGCGATCGCACCCCCGCCGCTTCCAGCGGCCCCTTCCAATCCATCAAGCGCAGGTCATCGCGCCAATCTTCGAGGCAGAGGCCCTGGGGATGCTGTTGAAAAAGCTGCCAATCCAGCTCGCGCAGGGGCGGCAGCGGCCCCGAAATCCCTCGGTTTTTGCGAGACTGGTACTGCTGGACGATGGAGAAGTGGTTCTGGGTGGGATCGTAATCCACCAGCAGCAGCCGCTGCATCCCCAGGCGTCCAAAGAGCTGCTCGGCGATCGCCTGTAGGCCATCCAGCCAGCCCTGCTCACTGCGCACCGCCTGCCCCAGATTGGTAATCAGATCCTGATCGGCCTTGCCCTGGGAGATTTCCTGCTCAATCTGACCCAGGGGAGCAATCAAGGTTGCCAAGCGGGCCACGCCCTGGAGATATTGTTTTTCCTCTTCAGTCCAGAGGCGGGGGGTGAGGGACTCAGCGGCAAAGAAGCCCAGCAATCCTGACGAGCCATATAGAGGCGCGGCCAGTAGGGCCTTGAGCTTGAGCTGGGACTGGAGGTAGCTGGAGATTTCGCCCTGGAGGGCACTGGCCGTATCGCTGATGCTGAGGGGGCGATCCCGCGTCAGGCTTTGGTAGAGGCTGGGACAGTCAGCCACAGCCAGGGTTTCCGCCTTGGTATTGGCCTTGGTATTGGCCTTGGTATTGGCCTTGGTATTGGCCTTGGTATTGGCCTTGGTATTGGCCTTGGCAGCGGCCCCTGGGCTCTGCTGGGCACAGCGTCGCCAAAAGCGGCGATGCTTGGGCTCGAACCAGTAGAGACTGGCCCGGCTGGCTCCGATGAACTGATGGGTTTCCGCCACGAGGCGATCGAGGCGCAGCTCCAGGCTGGGCAAATTTCGCAGCTCATCCAGCAGCCGCAGCAGGGGTTCGGCAGGACGTTTCTTGCGCTCCTGCTGGCGGCTGTCCGCTTGGTACTCCAGGGCCAGGGCCATTTGGCCCAGGATGATCGACAGCATGGCCCGCTCCTCCGCCGTGGGGGACATGCCCCAGGTCTGACGTGCCAGCAGCACCACCCCGTAGCAGCGATCGCGGCAGTGAATCGGAAACAGCAGGCTGCCTTGGATACCAATCGTGCGGGCCATGGTTTGCCATTTTCCCGCGTTGCGAGCCTCGCCCAGGTCCGCCACGGTCAGGGGGCGGCGCTCGATCAAAACCTGTTCGAGCAAGTGGCCGGAGTCTAGGCTGAGCCGCTCCCGATGCATCAAGCGCCGGTCGATGGGGCTAAAGGCTTCATGGCCCACGAGGCAGTTGCTATCGAGATCATGGAGGCCAAACCAGGCGAATTCGTAGTTCAGATCTCGCTGGAGATAGGGAGCCGCCGCTGCGATCAGCGCCTCTAGGGATTGGGTTTCCCGCATCGTTTTGAGCAACTGGCTGAGGCGGGCCAGTTGGCGGGGCTGGGGAGATGACTGAACCATGGTTTAGAACCTCTCCTCCCAGAAACTGGGTAGAGATGATGACAACTTGAGGGGGCGGCAGTTTGGGGCAGCGGCGCTCGGTTCCAGTCGCTGGGCGGATCTGGTGGCGGTGGCCTCAGCCAGAAAAATTCAGCCAGAGAAATAATGCTAGGAGCGAGACAGGGAAAGATGCCAAAAACGATGGGAGAAGTTATTCAAACGGTCCATTCCAGCGATCCATTCAGACGACCCATTCAAACAGCTCAATTTTTGAACCGATGCTCCGTCCGATGCTCCGTTAGCACCCAGCTTCGGAAACATCTACAGCCTCCCAGCAGAAGTTCCGCAGAACCCAAGGCGATCATTCCCAGATTGGGCGGATGAGCTTCGATCTGAGCTATCTCAGGTGGTCCCGATCGGGCAAGCGGCATGAGAGATAGCTATGTATAGATATAGTGTACGGGGGTTAGAGAGGTGGTGGCTGAGCGGGACAGCTATCCTGCCCTATCCCATAATGCAGTAATGGGCGATCGCCGTCGCGGAATGTCGCGACCGGATTTCGAGAACAGAATGCAAGGGCGATCGCCACCCCTGCCCCCCGTAAACCAGCCCTGAGGAGCGCAGCCTTGGCAGTCGATCTTTACAAGCAACTGATCCGGCCCATCCTATTTTCCGGCCTCAAAACCGATCCGGAATGGCTGCACCAAGTCACCCTTCAGAGTTTGGGTGCCCTGAATGGGCGATCGCACTCCCCCAGCCTGGCCTGGCTGCGCAGCCAAATTCGCCGCCGCTGCACCCACCACGACCCCCGTCTCCAGCAAACCTGCCTGGGCCTGGACTTCGCCAACCCGGTAGGCCTAGCTGCTGGCTTCGACAAGGATGGTTCAGTCGCCCAGCTCTGGTCCGACTTCGGCTTTGGCTTTGCCGAACTGGGCACCGTCACCTGGCATCCCCAGGCGGGCAACCCCAAACCCCGCCTGTTCCGTCTGCCGGAAGATGAAGCCATCCTCAACCGCATGGGCTTCAACAACCTCGGAGCCCAGGCCCTCGCCACCCAGCTAGAAACTCACCCACCCCATCCCGCCACTCCAGCAGCTGCCCCCAACGGCTCCGCCCCAGCGGCCTCTGGCCCCGCCGCCTCAATGCCGGGTTCTGGCTTCCCCATCGGCATCAACCTGGGCAAGTCCAAGGTCACGCCCCTGGAGCAGGCAGCCGAAGACTACTGTGCAAGCTTCAGCCTGCTCCAGCATCTGGGGGACTACTTTGTGGTCAATGTCTCTTCCCCTAACACCCCCGGCCTGCGCCAGCTCCAGGCTGCCGAACAATTGGCTCCGATCCTGGCCGCCCTCCAGGCCCTCAACCAGCCCCAGCGCCCCCTCTTGCTCAAGATCGCGCCGGACCTGAGCGAAGCCGAAATCGCCGCCATTCTGACAGTGGCCCTGGAGCAAAACCTGGCGGGCATCATCGCCACCAACACCACGATCGACCGCAGCGGCCTGCGCACCGAGCGTCTCGCCGCCACGGGAAACCCGATCAGCACTGAGGCAGGGGGTCTCAGCGGCGCTCCCCTGCGCCAGCGATCGACGGCGGTGATCCGCTTCATTTATCGAGAGACCCAGGGCAAACTGCCGATCATTGGCGTGGGCGGGGTGTCGAGCGCCACCGATGCCTGGGAAAAAATCACAGCGGGGGCCAGCCTGGTGCAGCTCTACAGTGGCTGGGTTTACCAAGGGCCCGAGATGATGCGCCATCTGCTGCGGGGCTTGAGCGACCAGCTCGATCGCCAGGGTATGGACTCCATCCAGGAGGCCGTGGGCCTGGCTGCTGGCAGCGCCCAGGTCCAGGGTTAAGGCCATTTTCCCAGCGGGCTGAGGCGGGACTGGGGCAGGGGGCGATCGCCCTCGAATCGCCACAGACAGCGCCTTCGTTCCAATCCCCCGAAATATGAGGCTTGGCGCAGCGAGGAATTAAGTTTCTTCCGCAGTGGTCATTCTGCGTTGGATTATGTACCATGCTCTAGCATTAGACGGCCCCCGGTGGGGATCCCGATTTAATGCTCAGGGCAAAGGGGGCTGGAAAGGCCGCCGGAGCGCTGTTTCACACTGTAGTGGCGTGGAAAAGATGAAGAACCTCAGCCTCTAAAATCGGCGGCGGATTGTATGGATGCAAATTGCATCGGTGCGGCTCGGCTCCGTAGGTTAGGCCTTCTCGAAGTCAGCATGTCAAACGCGAATGGGTAAATAACCGTGTTTAAGGGGCTGTTCTCTGGAAATAAGCAGGGCATTGGTATCGAACTGACGCCAGAGCGGATCAATGTCGTCGAGCTAAAAAAGCAGGGTCAAGGCTACAAGCTCATCAATTTCGTCTCCGAAGAAATGCCGGAAGACGTGATGCAGGATGGGTTAATTGCCAATCCGCCTGAGCTGGCCGACCTACTCCGCAACTTGATGGAGGTCAATAAGATTAAGAGCAAGCGGGTCGCGACGGCCATTTCTGGCCGCGATGTGATTGCTCGCTTGATCTCTGTGCCTGCGGAATTGGATGAGCAGGAGCTGCGGGACATGGTGCTGAACCAAGAGGCGGGGCTCTATTTGCCTTTTCCTCGGGAGGAAGCCGATGTCGATTACCAAAAGCTCGATTTCTTTGTCGATGAAGATGGCATTGAAAAGGTGCGGGTGCTGCTCGTCGCGACGCGGCAGGAGATCACTGACACCTATATCAGTACCTTCCAAGAAGCAGGGCTAGAACTGGACGTTTTGGAAATCAGTAGCTTTGCGCTGATCCGCACCATTCGCCAGCAGCTCCAGCAGTTCAGCTCCCAGGAGGCGGTGCGATCGCCGACATCGAGTTCGACAGCACAGAAATTTCCATTGTTGTCGATGGTGTGCCCCAGTTTTCTCGCACGGTCCCCATTGGCACCTACCAAGTTTGGCAATCCCTCTGCCGCGCCATGAACATGCCGCCCTCCAGGGATACGGCTTCGCTCCAGGGCATGACGGTACCGGTGACCCCGGTGGACAGCATGGGTTCCAAAACTGCGCCGGGCAATCCCGGCTCGGCAGCCATGCTGCGAGTGCTGGGCGACCTGGCCGATGAGTTGCGCCGCTCGATCGATTTTTATCTCAACCAGGATGAAAACTTGGAGGTCGCCCAACTGTTGATTGCAGGACCGGGGGCCTGCCTGGGTCAGCTGGATGAATTTTTCAGCCAGCGGTTGAGCTTGCCCGCCAGTCAGATTGATCCCCTGTCCAATGCGGCGATCGAGCTGGGGGATGAAATCGAGGAGATCCAGCGTCCCAGTTTGGGCGTGGTCATGGGCTTAGGGATTCGGGAGGCATAGGACTGTGTATAACCTAGACATTAATTTTCTCAATGACCGGGGCATCAAAGCCCAGGAAGCATCCAAATCAACCCGGTCCGCCGGGGCGGGCGGGCCGGTCAACTGGACACCGGCGATCGCGGGCCTGCTGATCGGCCTGCTCTTCCCCCTGCTGGCCCTGGGCGGTCTGTTTTGGGTCAAGCGCGATGCCGGGCAAATCGCCGAGCGCGAAGCCACCGTCGATAGCCAACTCGCCGCCCTACAGCAGCAGGTTGCAGAACTCGAAGCCATTCGCCAGGAAGCCAGGGAGATCGAGACAGACACCCTGGCCCTGGTCAAGGTCTTCGACAAACTCCAGCCCTGGTCCGCCATCCTACAAGATGTCAGCAATCGCGTGCCCCAGTCAGTGCGCCTTGCTGGCGTGGAGCAGGATGCGGAGACCGGCGCAGTCACCCTATCGGGCGATGCCGAGTCCTATGAAGCTGTCAACGACTTCATGATCAAGCTGGCGGCCTCTCCCTTCTTTGATGGCGAGAAAGTCGTCCTTGGCAATGCGGCGATCGGCGACGATCCAACCCAGGTCGAGATCACAACAGCGGAGAACAGCGGCCTCCAGGTTGAAGTCGAACCCACCAGAGTCGTCACCTATGAAATCAATGCGCCCCTGGGGCAATGGTCCTATGCCGATGATGAGATGGTTTCGCTCTTGAGTCAGCTCGGCTCCGAGGGCATGCTGGCGAGGGTTGAAGCCTTGAGTTCCGATGGACTTTTGGACAAGCTCAAGCAGCAGGCATCCGAACCGCAGCTAGAGCCCACCCCCACCGAGCAGGAGGCCCCCCAATCATGACATTCACTGAAGAGTTCGTTCCTGTCCAGGGCGGCGGAGAATTCGATTCCGCCCGCTATCCCACCGCCTTTGGCATCACCTTTACGCCGCCAGTCATCGGCATTTTGTTGGGGGCGTTGCTCCTGGCAGGCGGCGTCTACCTGGCAGCCACCCAGGTTTGGCCCGCCTTCAATGAGAACCGCACAAAACGCCAGGAGGTAGAGAGCAAAGAGCAAGAGCTCGTCGAGAAGCAAAACAGTCTGGAGAACGTGGATCAAGTCATCGCCGAAAAGGCAGCGGCCACGGGAGAATTTGACCAAGTGATGGCCCTCTATGCAAGCGAAGACTCCCTCAATACCTTGCTCTATGACATCAGCAACAGCTTGACGGATCCGGCGGATCCCAAGCGGCTCCTGAGTCAATTTGCGCCCGAGGGAGAGGTCCAGGTGATTGAGGATGGCTCCCTGGGGGAGGCCGCCAATGGCATGCTCAAGCGCCAGGCCTACACCATTTCCACCACCGGTAGCTATAGCCAAACCGAAGAGTTCATTCAAACGCTAGAGCGGCAAACGCCGCTGCTGCGAGTGACGGATTTCCAGACGACCTCGGAGAGCTTGGTTCAAGAGGTCAGTGTCAGCTCCACAGGCACTGTGGACATTCAGCAAAAGGAGCCTATACTCCAGACTGAGCTTACCCTAGAGGCCCTGATCCAACGCTCTCGGGAGGAAATCGAAGCGGAGCGGGATGCGGCGGCGGAAGCGGCCGCTGCTGCTGCCCCGCCGAGGGAGCCCCCGCAGCAGAGGAGACCCCCTAGGGTCTTGGGTGGGGGCTCAGCAGTGCCAGGGGAGGAACTGTAAATGTTGATAGTTACTAGTCAATATTTGCCAGTCCTCGCTTAGGTCAGCCGGGGCCAAGACAGAGGTCTGGGTCCGGGAGCCTGGGGCCTCCTACCGTTTTTACTATTGCGCTTTCCCAAATTGCTCTTAACTGTTGTACCGCTGGCATTTGTACCGCTGGCATCCTGTGAGGATAGATAATTATGAAACCCTTTCTTGGCTTCGGTAGCATCGTAACGGCCAGCGCCATCGTGGTCATGGCGGCCCAACCGAGTGTGGCAGCCCCGACGGAAGTGACCGGCGTGACGGTGGAGCAAACCAGCGGTGGTATTACTCTGAGTTTGAAGACTCGGTTTGGCGATCGCCCCCAGGTTTTCTCTGCCCCCCGAGGCAATAGCTGGGTGGCCGATGTGATCAACAGCCAGCTCAGCCTGCCCAACGGTGAATCATTTCGCCAGGAAAACCCTGCGCCTGGCATTGCCTCTGTGCAGATCGTGCCCCTAGATGCCAACAGCATTCGCGTGATTGTGACGGGCACCGACACCCTGCCCGCTGGTCAGGTGGCCAGCCGCACCAACCAGATGCTGTCCTTTAGTATTTCGACCGATTCTGGCGTTGCCGTTCAGCCCGGTGGGGCCGTGACCCAGCAACCGCGATCGCCCCAACAGTCCACCGCCCCCGCCCGCCCCCA
>JAAUQQ010000216.1 GCA_012032745.1 Synechococcales cyanobacterium RM1_1_8 | reverse complement strand
TCGCGTCCCAGCGATCGCCCCCCGGTTCAAAATCGGCCCCGAGATCCATTCTCCATTCTGGCGGATCGCCCCCAGGGGGGTTTTGTTATTGCGATTAAAAAAGCCGCCATTAATTGCAGCCGTGGCTTGGTGACTGGCCACGGTTTGGGCCAGGCGATCGATGCCCACTAGGCCGGAATCATCGGACCAAATGGGACGCAGGGCAACCACCCCCGGTTCCAGGTTGACCCGCAGTTGGGTGACGGGAAATTGAGCCCCCCCCAGCCGTTCGTAGGCCTGCTTCCATTGCAGATAGGGAGACCACTGAATCGTCTGGGGCACAAAGGCCTGTCCCAGGGGCAGGGCCAGCCTGGCGGCCTGGAGGGCACTGGTCTGGATCGTCAAGTTATCCCCTGCGATGGTGACGCGCCACTGGGCCTGCTGAATCAGGGGCGTGATATCCAAATAGCGCTGCTGGGCGCTGAGCTGGGCGGGCAGGACCAGGCGAACCCCCTGGGCCTGTAGAGGGTTGCCCCGCCACAAAATGGGTTGCTGATAGGGGTTGTCGGTATCGAGGAAATCAATTCCGCCGAGGGAGCGCAGGGCCACATCGCTGACCAGGATTGGGCCTGGGGGGGTGACTCCAGCGGAGCCTGGGCTGGCCGTATCTGGGCTGGCCATACTTGGATCCACCGCCTCTCCAGTGGGGAGATTCTCCCCCTGGGCAAAGACCAAGCCCTGGGCCTGTATCCAGGGCAACTGCAAGCGAATGCCATTGATCACCACCTGGCGACCCTGGCGCAGGGCGGGGAGGTTCAAGGCCAAGGCCTGGGATAGATTGGCAGCTTGGGGCGAGTCAAAGACTTGGGACGGTTCATCAGTCTGGGTCTCTAGGGGGTGGGTCACCGGTCCAGCTAGAGAACGGGCATTGGCGATGAAATTCGGCAGCATCTGGGCCGTGGCGGTCTCGGACAAGAGCAGGAGCAGAACGGCAGTCAGGCCCAAGGGAAAGCGAAGCAGCATGGGGTTAAAGCAACTTGCGAGAGGAGAGGAATAGAGCAGGAAGCAGTTGGGGCTAGCCCATTCAGAAGCAGCCAGCAGCCATGGAATTTGTTGCCGTCACTACAGCTTTGGCACAGCGCCTAGCATCACTCTATCCATAGGGATTGCTGCCAAGACATGGGTTGGCAACCCTGGGTGTCCTGGGGGATGGGGAGGTGGGGATGGAGACCCCCGCGATCGCACACCATCGCAGGGTTGAAGTTGGCCCAGTCTAAATCACACGGGCTAGAGACCGGCAGTCTGAACCTGGAAAGCAACGGGCAAGTTTTCCCCAGCCCAGCGATCTAGCCGTTGATTGACGATGGCGGGCTTGGCCTCAAATCTGCCGTGAAGCTCGCTCCAAAAATCGTTCACCCCGTACAGAGGACGTACAGAGGCAGGGAATTGTCAGCCACCATTTTTGGCTATATGATGCAAATCCAACGTTTTTGTCTATGGGCATTCTGTGGACCCCTTCTGCTCGGTGGGATGGAGCGGGTTCCTGGACTGTAGCCCTCGCATTGATGGTGATGACCCTGGCGTTAGTGATGGGATGGGCGCGATCGCGCCTTCAGGCCATCGCATCTTCTGGCCAATGGAAAATGCCTTCTCAGCCGGTTAGGCCCTCCGATCAAGGCCCCCGATTCAAGCCCTCCGGTCAGTGCTAGTCCAGTCTCCCATCCACCCTGGATTTCACCACCGCTGCCGCACCAACAGCATCTACGATAGCAAACCATCTTCGTGGTTATCAGAGCATGAACCCTCGTCCTGCCCATTTCAACTCAGGTCTTTCCGGGGCACAGGCCCCCAACGACAACCTTGACCGTTTCCATCCTTCTCCCAAAAATAATGGCTATGGCGGTCAGCCCTGGCTGGTCGAGGAGCGCGATGCCTGCGGCGTGGGGTTCATTGCTGATCAAAAAGGCCGCAGCAGCCATGATCTGCTCCAGAAGTCGCTGACGGCCCTGGGTTGCATGGAGCATCGCGGCGGCTGTAGTGCCGACCAGGACTCAGGCGATGGCGCGGGCATCATGACGGCCCTGCCCTGGAGCATTTTACAACGCTGGGCCGCAGACCAGGGCAAAACCCTGGAGCCCGCAACCACCGCCGTGGGCATGGCCTTTTTGCCTCGGGATCCGGCGGCGGCCCAGCTCGCCAGGGAGATTGCCGAAGCCCAGCTCAAGGCCAAGGGCCTGACCCTGGTGGGCTGGCGCAGCGTTCCGGTCAAGCCGGAGACTCTGGGCATCCAGGCGCGGGAAAACCAGCCCCAGATTGAGCAGTTGATCGTTAGCGCTGGGGGGATGGCGGGGGATGAATTGGAGCGATCGCTCTACCACCTGCGCAAGCGCATTGAGAAGGCCAAAATCGCCCAGTTCCCCCCCGCGGGCTTTGGCGACCAGCTCAGCGAGTTCTACTTCTGCTCCCTCTCCTGCCGCACGATTGTCTATAAAGGCATGGTGCGCTCCGAGGTTTTGGCCCAGTTCTACTGCGACCTGGCCGACCCCGCCTACGAGACCCCCTTCGCGGTCTACCACCGCCGCTTTAGCACCAACACCCTGCCCAAGTGGCCCCTGGCCCAGCCCATGCGCCTGCTGGGCCACAACGGCGAAATCAACACCCAACTGGGCAACCTCAACTGGATGACCGCCCGCCAGGCGGACCTATCCCACGACTGTTGGGGCGATGACATCAACGATCTGATTCCCGTCATCAACTACCACAACAGCGACTCCGCCAACCTGGACAACACCCTGGAGCTGCTGGTGCGCTCTGGCCGCAGCCCGATCGAGTCCCTGATGATCATGGTGCCGGAAGCCTACCGCGACCAGCCCGACCTGGCAAAATATCCCGAAATCACCGATTTCTACGAATATTACAGCGGCCTGCAGGAACCCTGGGATGGCCCCGCCCTGTTGGCCTTCAGCGATGGCAAGATCGTCGGTGCCACCCTGGACCGCAACGGCCTGCGCCCGGCCCGCTACAGCATCACCCGCGAGGGCTACATCGTCGTCGGCTCCGAGACCGGCGCGGTGGAAGTACCGGCTGACGAGGTGATTGAAAAAGGTCGCCTCGGCCCCGGTCAGATGATTGCCTTTGACCTGGAGCGCTGCGAAATTCTCAAGAACTGGGAAACCAAGCAAAAAATTGCAGCGGACCGGCCCTATGGCCAGTGGATGCAGCAGCAACAAAAGGAGATCAAGCCCCAGCCCTTTGGTGCAGAGAAGCTGCTCAGCGCTGAGGCGTTGCTGCGTCAACAGACTGCCTTTGGCTACACCGCTGAAGATGTGGAGATGATCATTGACACCATGGCGGAAACGGGCAAGGAGCCCACCTACTGCATGGGCGATGACATTCCCCTGGCGGTGCTCTCCACCAAGGCGCGCCTGCTCTACGACTACTTCAAGCAGCGCTTTGCCCAGGTCACCAACCCGCCAATCGATCCCCTGCGGGAAAGCCTGGTGATGTCCCTGGAAATGAAAATGGGCCAGCGGAACAACTTGCTGGCGGTGGGCGAGGCCGATGCCAAGCTGCTCAAGATTGACTCCCCCGTGCTCAACGATGGGGAGCTAGAGGCGATTCGCCAGTCCGGCTTTGGTGTGGAGACCCTCTCGACGCTCTATGCCCTGGCCGATGGCCCCAGCGGCCTCAGCCAGGCAGTGACGGCGCTCTGTGAGCAGGCGGAAGCGGCGGTGAAGGCGGGTCAGCAGATTTTGATTTTGAGCGATCGCGCCAATTCCGGCATTGCCGCAGCCACCACCTACATTCCCCCGCTGCTGGCCACGGGGGCGGTTCACCATCATTTGATCAAAACCGGCCTCCGCATGAAGGCCAGCATCATCGCCGACACGGCCCAATGCTGGAGCACCCACCACTACGCCTGCCTGGTGGGCTACGGAGCCACGGCGGTTTGCCCCTACCTGACCCTGGAAAGCGTGCGTCACTGGTGGGATAAGCCCAAAACCCAAACCGCCCGCGAGAAGGGCACCCTTGGGGTGTCCAATGTGGAAGCGGCCCAGTACAACTACCAAAAGTCGATTGAGGCGGGTCTGTTGAAGATCCTCTCCAAGATGGGCATTTCCCTGCTGGCCAGCTACCAGGGAGCGCAGATCTTTGAGGCGATCGGCATTGGCGGCGACCTGCTGGAGACCGGCTTCCGGGGCACCGCCTCCCGGCTGGGCGGCATGACCCTGAGCGACCTGGCGCAAGAGACCATCATGCTCCATGCCCGCGCCTTCCCCGAGCTAGAAGCCAAGCGTCTGACCAACTTTGGCTTCAACAAGTTCATCCCCAGGGGCGAGTACCACATGAACTCTGGCCCCATGGCCAAGGCCCTGCACAAGGCCCTGGAAAGCCCAGAGAACTATGACCATTACGATGCCTACAAGCGGTATTTGCAGGATCGTCCGCCCACTGCCTTGCGTGACCTGTTGCTGTTTGAAGCCAATCCTTCGGAGCTTGGCGAAGCCAATCGCCCCTCCATCGACCTCAGCGAAGTGGAATCGGCCTCGGAGATCGTCAAGCGCTTTTGCACGGGGGGCATGAGCCTGGGTTCCCTGTCTCGGGAAGCCCATGAGACCTTGGCAGTGGCGATGAACCGCATCGGCGGCAAGTCCAACTCCGGCGAAGGCGGCGAGGATACCGTGCGCTTTAAAGTCCTCGACGATGTGGACAGCAGCGGCCATTCCAGCCACCTGCCCCACCTCAAGGGCCTGCGCAACGGCGACACCGCCAGCTCCGCCATCAAGCAGATTGCCTCCGGTCGCTTTGGCGTCACGCCGGAGTATTTGATGGCGGCGAAACAGCTGGAAATCAAAGTGGCCCAGGGGGCCAAGCCCGGCGAAGGCGGCCAGCTCCCCGGCATTAAGGTGAGCGAGTACATCGCCATGCTGCGTAACTCTAAGCCCGGCGTGACCCTGATTTCTCCGCCGCCCCACCACGACATCTACTCGATCGAAGACCTGGCCCAGCTGATCTACGACCTGCACCAAATCAACCCAGCGGCGAAGGTTTCGGTCAAGCTGGTGGCGGAAATCGGCATCGGCACCATCGCAGCGGGCGTCGCCAAGGCCAACGCCGACGTCATCCAGATTTCGGGCCATGACGGCGGCACCGGAGCCTCGCCCCTCAGCTCGATCAAACATGCCGGTAGCCCCTGGGAATTGGGTCTGACTGAAGTGCATCGGGTGTTGATGGAGAACAAACTGCGCGATCGCGTCCTGCTCCGGGTCGATGGTGGCCTTAAGACCGGCTGGGATGTGATCATGGCGGCGCTCATGGGTGCCGAGGAATTCGGCTTTGGCTCCATCGCCATGATTGCCGAGGGCTGCATCATGGCCCGCGTCTGCCACATGAATAGCTGCCCCGTGGGCATTGCCACCCAGCGCCAGGATCTGCGTAACCGCTTCCCCGGCATTCCTGAGATGGTGGTCAACTTCTTCCTCTTCGTCGCCGAAGAAACCCGTCAGCTCCTGGCCAAACTGGGCTACCGCTCCTTGAGCGAGATCATCGGTCGCGCTGACCTACTCAGCCCCCGCAGCGATGTGGACCTGGCCAAGACCGGGATGCTGAACCTGGATTGCCTGACGAAGGAGATGCCCGATACCCGGACGGATCGGGGCTGGCTCAACCATGGGGAAGTCCATGGCAACGGCCCCGTGTTGGATGATGAGATTTTGGCGGATGGGGAGATTGGGGCGGCGATCGCCCACCAAGGCCAAGTCTCCAAGACCTTCAAGATCGTCAACACCGATCGCTCCGTTGGCGCGCGCATCTCCGGCACCATTGCCCAGCAATACGGCAACCTCGGCTTCGGCGGCCAGCTCAACCTCACCTATGAAGGCAGCGCAGGCCAAAGCTTCGGAGCCTTCCACCTGGCGGGCATGACCAGCACCCTGATTGGCGAAGCCAACGACTACGTGGGCAAGGGCATGAACGGTGGCACCCTCGTCATCAAGCCCTTCGCCGATGCCAGTTACGAAGCCGCCAAAAACGTGATCATCGGCAACACCTGCCTCTACGGCGCAACCGGCGGCAGCTTGTTTGCCAGTGGCCGGGCCGGTGAGCGCTTCGCCGTGCGCAACTCCAAGGCCGAAGCCGTGGTGGAAGGCACCGGCGACCACTGCTGCGAATACATGACCGGCGGCGTTGTGGTCGTCCTGGGTCGCGTCGGTCGCAACGTGGGCGCGGGCATGACCGGCGGCTTGGGCTACTTCCTTGATGAGGACGGCACCTTCCAAACCAAGGTCAACCCTGAAATCGTCAAGGTCCAGCGGGTGATTGCTCCTGCCGGTCAAGCCCAGCTCAAGGATTTGATTGAGCGCCACTGCCAGCATACCGGCAGCCCCAAAGCCAAGGAATTGCTGGATGATTGGAGCGAGTCCCTCGCCAAGTTCTGGCAGGTGGTTCCGCCTTCCGAGGCAGCCTTGGAATTTGCCAATGCAGAGGCCGCGAAGGTGGCGGCTTCGGCGTAAGCCATCGCGGTTTGGGACGAAAGCCATTCAACAGCAAAGCGCTCGAATCGGGGTGGGCTTCAGCCCACCCCGGTTTGTTTATCGAGCTGGGAAATTTCTAGGAATTTGATTATTCCCTTGTTTGAGAACGGTAGGGATGGTTGAGAACGGCAGGGATGCTTTAGCACACGACAGGCGTGAACCGCAGTTCCTCTAGCTGGGCGAACAGCACTGCGTAGCAGGACGTTCAGCGGAACGGCCCGACAGCCCACCCATCTGGTCCCTACGGGGTGGTTGTTTGCTGGAAATTGCCCTAGCGCTTGCCAGCTTTGCCTAGGGCTGCATCGCTGTTGTTTTTGTAGCTGGCGACTCGCTCCTGGGCGGCCCCATAGCGCTCGTCATCCTCCCCCACCTGGGCCATGTAATCCGAGGCCTTTTGCCAACGGGCAGCCAGGTCCAGCCACTCCGCCGAAGTGCTGGCGACCTTGCCGTCTTTGCCTGCCTGCTCCGCAATGCGTACCGCTTCTGCAAAGGGATCGAGCTTGGCCACGGGCTCCGGCTGACTAGAAGCAGCCTGCAAGGAAACCGTGGGGAGCTCTCGTCCGCTCCAGAGTACAAAGCTCAACAGCGCCACACTGCCAGCGGCGATCGCCGCCACCAGGGATGCCACCACTGCCCAATTAAAATTGCGGGTTTTCTTACCGCCTTCGCGCAGACGGCTCAAGGCCCGCTGCTTCGACTTTTCCCGGCTGCGCACCCAGTCACCCCAAACGCGGTGGGCCAAGGGCGGCGGATTCAAGCGAATATCCTTGGTCCAGAGCAGCGACTCCGGCTCATCCTTGACTTCCTTGAGCCAGAGGAGCTTTTGCTCCTGGACAATGCGGCAATAGATCCGGGCTCGGCTGATGCCCCAGGGCGAGATCTCATTGAGAATTTGCTGAATCTGGGGCGCGAGGTTCCCCTCCAAAAGCTGTTGTCGGTGGGAGGCTTCGCAGAGGATCTGCAACATGCCCCCTTCGCCCATGGCCCGCGTCCGCACACCGGCCTCGGCCAAATGTTCATTCAGCACTTGGATAATGGCGGTGATGCTGCCAGAGCGGGCCTGATCAAAAACGTCGCTGGTCGAAGGCACAAAGGGTGAGGATGCGATCATGAGTCCTTAACAACATTCCAACGGAATCCCATCAAACCCCAGGGGGTAATTTTATTCACCCAAACCTGCTCAGCATCATTCTATAGCAAGGCCCCTAGGCGGTGCTGCCAATTCCATGGAAGGCTGCTTCTTTGATCTAGTACGCTGTCTTAGCGAGCATGGAGGGATTCGAACCCCCGACCCTCAGAACCGGAATCTGATGCTCTATCCACTGAGCTACATGCCCGTACGATGCTTAGGTGCGATGAATTGCAACTGATCACAACCCATCGGCATCTCAGCCAGCCCCGATTATATCAGCATAGGCCTGGTCCTTGATGCATTTCCCTTTTCTTTCGCCTTTTCTCTGCCCACCGCTTCCCCTGGCCCTGGTATGTTCCTGACCTCTTTGAACCTGCGCCAGTTTCGCAATTATGCTGAGCAATCGGTGGAGTTTTTGGCTCCTAAAACGATCTTGGTGGGTGAGAATGCCCAGGGTAAGTCCAATTTGCTCGAAGCGGTGGAGCTGATTTCGCTGCTGAAGTCCCATCGGACCGGGCGCGATCGCGACCTCGTCCAGGACAGCCAACAGAGCGGCTCGATCAGCGCCACCCTTCGCCACGGCCCCCCAGAAACCAGCCTGCCCATTACCCTACAGATGACCCTGCGGGCCAGCGGGCGGCGCACCACCCTGCTGAATGGCGAAACCCTACGGCGGCAGCTCGACCTGCTGGGAACCCTCAGCACGGTCCAGTTTTCCAGCCTGGACCTGGACCTGGTGCGCGGTGGCCCGGACTACCGGCGGCGCTGGCTCGATGGTCTGCTGGTGCAGCTCGAACCGTTCTATGCCCACCTGCTCCAGCAATATGGCCGGGTGCTGCGCCAGCGCAATGCGCTGTTGCGGAAGACCAAACTTCGCCCCGGAGATGCCGCGACTTTTCCCACAGCAACCTCTGCAATAGCGACCTTTCCAGCAGAAACGTTCCCAGCAGAAACGTTCCCAGCAGCGACCTTTCCAATAGCACCCTCTCCCGGCCCAATCCCCACCCCCTCTCCAGCTCCCGCCCCAGCCCCCCAGCCCTTCTTCCCCAGGCCC
>JAAUQQ010000215.1 GCA_012032745.1 Synechococcales cyanobacterium RM1_1_8 | reverse complement strand
GCTAATGGCCAACACCCTGGGCTTTACCGGCGAAACCAACATCCAGGGCGAAGAGGTCAAAAAAATGGACCTCTATTCCAATGAAGTCTTCATCTCCGTCTTCAAGCAGAGCGGCCTCGTCTGCCGCCTCGCCTCCGAGGAAATGGAGGAGATCTACTACATCCCCGAAAACTGCCCGGTGGGCCGCTACACCCTGCTCTACGACCCATCGATGGCTCCTCCAACGTAGATGTCAACCTCAACGTCGGCTCCATCTTTGCCATCCGCCAACAGGAGGGCAACGACGAAGCCCAGGATGGCGCAGACCTACTGCAAGATGGCAGCAAACAAATCGCGGCGGGCTACATTCTCTATGGACCCAGCACCGTTTTGGTCTATTCCATCGGCCAGGGTGTCCATGCCTTCACCCTGGACCCTAGCCTCGGAGAATTCATACTATCTGAAGAAAATATTCAGATCCCCGCCCACGGACCGGTTTACAGCGTCAATGAAGGTAACTTCTGGCAATGGGAGGAGTCCTACCGCGACTACGTACGCTACGTCCACCGCCATGAAGGCTACAGCGGCCGCTACAGCGGTGCCCTGGTCGGCGACTTCCACCGCATTCTTTTCCAAGGCGGGGTGTTTATGTATCCCGGCACGGTCAAAAATCCCGAGGGCAAGCTGCGGCTGCTCTATGAGTCCGCCCCCCTCGCCTTCCTCGCCGAACAGGCGGGCGGCGCAGCGACCACGGGCAGCCAAGCGATTATGGATTTTGTGCCCACCCAGCTACACCAGCGTACGCCCCTGGTGATTGGCAGTCGAGAGGATGTGGCCCTCGTAACCTCTTTTATCGAAGAACAAAAACGCATGGCCGCAGACCGGGCCGCCGTCGGCGATCGCTAACCCTGCTCCCCTCCCCCCCCAAAAAACCTTCCCCTCCCATGGTTCAACTCCTCGAAAACCCCCTGCGCGTTGGCCTGCGCCAGGAGCGCATGCCCGATCCCCAGATCTTGATCATCTTGGAGCTTCCGGCGACCTCACCCAACGCAAGCTCGTTCCCGCCATGTACGACATGTACAAAGAGCGGCGGCTACCCCCACAGATCACCATCGTCGGCGTGGCTCGCCGGGAATGGAGCCACGACTTCTTCCGCCAACACCTGCGTGAAGGTGTCGAAGAATACGGCAGCGGCCTGGGCTCGGAGGACGTCTGGAAGCAGTTCGCCGAGGGTCTGTTTTACTGTTCTGGCAATATCGACAGCACCGAAAGCTACCAAAAGCTGAAGGCATTTCTGAGCGAGCTAGATGGAAAGCGCGGCACCCGAGGCAATCGCACCTTCTACCTTTCCGTGGGTCCGGCCTTTTTTGGCGAGGCGACGCTGCAACTGGGCAAGGCAGGCATGTTGGCCGATCCCAACAAAACCCGGCTGATCATCGAGAAGCCCTTTGGCAAGACCCTGAGCAGCGCCCAGGCCCTCAACCGCACCGTGCGCAGTGCCTGTGCCGAGGAGCAGGTCTATCGCATTGACCATTACCTGGGCAAGGAGACGGTGCAGAACCTGCTGGCCTTCCGCTTTGCCAATGCGATTTTTGAACCGCTGTGGAACCGCCAGTTTGTGGACCATGTGCAGATCACCGTGGCGGAGACCGTCGGCCTGGAGGGCCGGGCGGGCTATTACGAAACGGCGGGTGCCCTGCGGGACATGGTGCAAAACCACCTGATGCAGCTTCTGGCCTTGACGGCCATGGAGCCGCCCAATTCCCTCGATGCCGATGCCATTCGCAATGAGAAAGTCAAGGTTTTGCAGGCGACCCGCTTGGCCCACCTGGATGACCTGTCTAAATGCGCGGTGCGGGGGCAATATACCGCTGGATGGATGAATGGCAAACCGGTGCCGGGCTATCGAGACGAAGAGGGAGCCAAGCCCAACACAACCACGCCCACCTATGCTGCGCTGAAGCTGTCGATCGACAACTGGCGCTGGCAGGGGGTGCCGTTCTACCTGCGCACGGGCAAGCGGATGCCGAAGAAGGTGACAGAAATTGCCATCCAATTTAAGCAGGTGCCGTTTTTGATGTTTGAGGCAGCAGCGAAACATGCCAAGCCCAATATCTTGACCCTGCGGATTCAACCCAACGAGGGCATTTCTCTGCGCTTTGATGTCAAGACGCCGGGCTCTTCTAACTTACGGACGAGGCAGGTGGATATGGACTTCCGCTACGATGCGGCCTTTGGTGCGACGAATCAGGATGCCTATAGCCGTCTGCTGGTGGATGGCATGTTGGGGGATCAGTCCCTGTTCATTCGTGGGGATGAAGTGGAGGCTTCTTGGCGGTTGCTGACACCGCTGCTGGAGGTTTGGGACAATGCCACCGATGCCGATGCGGTGCCGATGTATGCGGCGGGCACTTGGGAGCCTGCGGAGGCGGAGTTTTTGTTGAATCGCGATGGCCGAAAATGGCGGCGGTTGTGATGGCTTGGGGATGGCTATTCCCGACTGATTAGCCATTCTCCCGCTGAATTTGAGCCTGTCTGTGTCCTAAAGCTTGATTGAGACTCTTTTGAGATTAAACTATGACGACCACACCCCTAGTTGCCTTGCAAAGGCCAAAGGCGATTTCTGTTGCCCAGATTGAGGCTGAACTGAGTGAGGTTTGGCTTGCCCAGCAGAGCAGCGGCTCTTTGGCGACCCGTGCAGCGACGTTCAGTATGGTGATCTACGAGCCGGAGGAGTTTCAACAGCTTTTGGCGGCGCTGGGCTACTACGAAGGCCCGATTGATGGCATTTATGGCCCCCAGACGAAACATGCGATCAACCGAGCCCAGGCGGAGTATGGCCTGATGGAAACGGGCCGTATTGATGAGCAGACGTTGGTTCGATTGCGCCAGGCCCTGGGGGAACAGGCGGATGCGGCTCCGGTGAGCAATGCCAATTTGCGGGGGTTTAGTATTAGCGATGCGATCGCTCCCAAAACCCCTGCCGCATCATCACCCTCTGCCCCCTGCTCAACGCGGAAGATGCCCTAGAGGCCCAGGTCTCGGCCTATTGTCCGATCGACAAGTCCAAGGACGATCGCCTGATGTGCTGCGAGTACGTCACGCTCAAGGGCAGCAAGGCAGAGCTGCAAAACGTGGGTGAATTGGTTAGCTCTCTGATGATTCAGGATCTGCCCCGCTTTGTCTGGTGGAAGGCGACGCCCAATCCGGAGCAGCCATTGTTCCAGGCCATGGCCACTGCCAGCGACTGCATGATTTTTGACTCTAGCTACTTCAGTAATCCGGAGTCGGAGTTGGCCAAGCTACACCAGCTATTGGAGCAAAAGACCTATGTGGCGGATCTCAACTGGCACCGCCTCTCGGCCTGGCAAGAGCTGACGGCGGCGGCCTACGATGCGCCGGAGCGTCGTCAGGCCCTGCTAGATGTGGACCGGGTGACGATTGACTATGAGAAGGGTAACCCGGCCCAGGCGATGATGTTTTTGGGCTGGCTGGCGAGCCGCCTGGGCTGGACCCCGGAGCGCTATGAGCTGGAAGGGGGCGACTATGGGATTGAGCGCATCGGTCTGAGATCGGCGGACAATCGCGAAGTTCAGGTGGAGCTGGCGGCGATTCCAGTGGCGGATTGGGGTGAAATTCCTGGAGATCTGGTCGGGCTGCGGATGTCTTCGACCAATGAGGAGGCCGATTGCAATACGATCCTTTGTTCGGAGACGACGGGTTGTATGCGCATGGAGGCCGGGGGCAATGCCCAGTCGGCGAAGACGGAGCAGGTGGCTCCGCCGACGGATGAGAGTGCTGAGGCGCTGATGGCGAAGCAGTTGCAGAGCTGGGGGCGCAATCTGTTGTATGAGGAGAGCCTGGCGGTGACGGTGGAGGTGTTGCGGCTGAAGGGGTAGGCAATGGCGTTAGTCATTGCAGGGGAGCGTAGCAGTGTTGGCAAGACAACCGTAGCGCTGATGATCTTGGCGGCGCTGGGGCGTGGCCGGGTTGGCCAGGCTGGGATGAAAATCCCAGCCTCTGACAGCAATATTGCCGATGCAACCGTCCAGTCTTTTAAGGTTGGGCCGGACTATATTGACCCGATGTTCCACCGCTATGTGACGGGACGGCCCTGCTATAACCTCGACCCGGTGCTGACCAGCGAGGCAGCGGTACAGCGATGTTTTGCGGGTCATCAAGCTGCGGATTACGCCCTGGTGGAGGGGGTGATGGGGCTGTTTGATGGAACAGTTTGGACTGCAACTGGACCCAGGCCCTGGGGTGAGAACAGTGAGTTTGACCAGCCCCAAGCTAGCGCCTTTGCCAGTACGGCCCATCTTGCGAAGCTACTGGACTTGCCGGTGCTGTTGGTGCTCGATTGCAGTCGGCTGTCGGGGTCCGTGGCGGCGATCGCCCTGGGCTACACGACCCTCGATCCTGCCGTACAAATTGCTGGCCTGGTGCTCAATCGGGTGGGCAGCGATCGCCATCTCACCCTGCTCAAAACGGCCTTGGAGCCCCTGGGCATTCCCATTCTCGGGGTGCTGCGACGCCACAGGGAGATTGAATTGCGCGATCGCCACCTGGGCCTGGTGCCCACGGATGAGCTGCCGGAGCTGGAGCAGAGAATCGATCGATTGGCGGAAATCGCCGAGTCGGCATTTGATTGGGAGCAGTTGCTGCCATTGCTAGCGGCTGAACCAGCCAGGGCAACTCCCCCTAGCCCCATAGCCCATGCAGGGAAGAATAGGAGGCAGGCGGCGGTGCGCATTGGCATTGCCCGCGATCGCGCCTTCAATTTCTACTATGCCGAAAACTTAGAGCTGCTGGAGCGGGCCGGGGCGGAGCTGGTGTTTTGGAGTCCGTTGGAGGATGAGGCCATGCCTGAAAATCTCCAGGGGTTGATGTTGGGTGGGGGGTTTCCGGAAGTGTTTGCGGAGCAACTGTCGAGCAATGGAATGGTATTGGCGGGGGTTAAGGCGGCGATCGCCGCAGGCATCCCCACCTATGCTGAATGTGGCGGGCTGATGTACCTCTGCCGAGGGCTGCGAGATTTGGCGGGGCAGACCTGGCCCATGGTGGGGCTGCTGCCGGCGACGGCGGTGATGGACCGGCTCACCCTGGGCTATCGGCGGGCGGTGGTGCTGGGCTCCACGCCGCTGTTGACAGCCGGAGCGGAGGTTTGGGGCCATGAGTTTCACCATTCACGGCTGGCGTGGGAGGCGGAGGGTCACGCGGCGCTGTTTGAGCTGTGGGGCAATGATCTGGCGGGGGCTCGGCTGGAGGGCTTTGGGTTAGGGGGCGATCGGGGCAATCTCCATGCCAGCTATGTACATTTGCATTGGGGGGCCCTGCCAGGGCTGGCGCTACGGTTTGTGGATCAATGTCGGCGATTTAGTCTGCCTGCTAAGATCAGGCCATCTTCTGAAGCTTAGCCGCCATGCCCTCTCCCTTCCCCGGAATGGACCCCTATCTGGAAGGTTATCTTTGGCCCGATGTGCATTCCGCATTGGCGAGCAAGATTCGGCAGCAGCTCGTGCCCCAGCTTCGCCCTCGCTACACCGCGAGACTGGAGGTTTATGTCACGGAAGATAACGCGCCAGAAGGAGAAATTGGCATTCTCTATCCTGATGTGCAGGTGCTGGACAATCAGCAGATTGCTAAGCCTGTCCAGCCCGAGTTGGATAGCCGCATTGCAATCTTGCCTGCGCCGGTAACCGTGCCCGTGGTTCATCCTGTGGCGGTTCGGCTGACTCGGGTTGAGATTCGAGATACGGCTCAAAACAAGCTGATCGCCTGTATCGAAATCCTATCTCCGGTCAATAAGCGAGAGCCGGGCATTACGGACTATCGTCGCAAGCGGCAGCAGCTCTATCAGGCGGGTATTCATTTGCTGGAGCTAGATTTGCTGCGTCGAGGCACCCGTCCCTTTGCCCATCCGCAACTGCCGGAGAGCAGCTACGGCATTGCCTTGACCCGAGCCGGGAGCCGATGTACGGAGGTCTGGCCATTGCAGCTCGCCGATCCACTGCCGACGGTGCCGCTGCCGTTGCGGGAGCCGGATGGTGAGGTGGCTTTAGATCTGGATGCTGCATTGCGAGCGATTTATGATGAAGCGGCCTATGATTTGTCGATTGATTATGGCGAAGCGCCGCCGCCTCCCAAGTTAAGTGATGCAGAAATGCTTTGCATGAAGAAGAGCTTGCTCTAAATCCAGTCCGACGGCCAAAACCTGGGTCACCTGCTCCTGCTGGGCCTCGGGGGCCGGGTCCGCTGCACCCCGCCAATCCAGGGTCAATTGCAAGCTTGGGCTGCTGGTCATCTTTTTATGCCTGGGTGTTATGGCTGGATCGATACCTGGGGCGATCGCGCTCCATTCTAATCAACTTCGGCCATCACCGCCCGGCCCCCAGCACCTGCTCCGCCGTCAACGATAGCTGGGGGAACGTGGGCGATCGCACCCCCTCCGCCCCGCGAAAAGTCCCAACTTCCTGATAGGCCATCTCCTCCAAAGCCAACACCAACACCACACCCCGGCTCGGATCCACAATCCAATATTCTGGAATCCCCCGCTGGGCATACTCCCGCCGCTTTTCAACATAGTCCCGGTCGTAATTCTCATCCCCCGGCTGACCAGGACTCACGACCTCAACCACGAGCTGAGGCGCAGGCATCCCCGGCAGGACGATGGACCGCTCAGACCGGGGCATTGCCGCATCCAAGGCCTCGGTCTTAATCATCAAATCTGGATAGCGCGTCTTGGCCAGACGACTACGCACCACCATCTCTGTCTTATTGGTCAGCAGATAGTGGGGAATTCCAAAACCCAAGAAATAGGAGAGCAGAAAACCTGCGATCTGAAGATTGATCTCGCTTTCTGCCCCCATCTGAACCAATACTCCATCGATTAACTCATAACGGTGATCCGTCCCATCGTCATAGGACAAGTACTCCTCCAGCGTCATTGGGGTTGTAGAGGCGATGATCATCTCAAATCACTCCAGGACAAAGGCAGTCTAAGTCCATTCTAAAACAATCAAAAGTCTGTGCTTGGACAATCACGCCGCGCCCAGCTCCCGATAGGCTGCATAAACCCCCTGAACGTTGTACCAATTCAAAAACACCCGCGCTATTTCTAAGGCCAGGCTGGGTTTTCCCCGATCAATTAGCCATTGCAACAGCGGAGCCAAGCTGCGTTCATTCAATCGTCCACCCAGGGACAAAACACCCCACAAAACGCGATGAATCCAGGTCATTTGGATCATCATTTTGACTTCCCAAGTGGGGTGCTTTTGATAGAACAAGACGCCCATGCGGCCCCGCTGAATTTCTTGATCAATCAGCTTTGGGATCTGCTCCAGCGTAAAAGCAGGGTGCCAGTGGTAGCCCACGGCAGCGGGACATTTGATCAGTTTCAAGCCCAACTGCTTGAGGCGGACGCCCAGCTCCAGATCTTCCCAGCCGTAGAGCTGGAAGCCAGTATCGAACAGGCCCGCTTCGAGCAGCCAGTGACGGGCGATCGCCACATTCCCCGTCGCAAAAAACGCCGCTGAAAAATCCGTAATCTTGTATGGCTCCGCCGTCGGCTGCTCAAAATTTGCCGTGTTAATCACCGCGCCATAGGTGAAAAACCGGTCGCCTCCCGTCTCCAACCGGGCTTCAGCCAAGGTCAGGGCATGGCTCTCCAAGAACACAGGCGTGACGACCAAATCACTATCAATAAAAATAATTGTGTCGCCTTTGGCTTCGTTGACGCCATAGTTCCGCGCTGCTGCCGCTCCACCATGGGCCTGCTCCAGCAGCCGCACATGGGGAAACTCAGCGCTGGATTTCAGCCAATTCACGGTGCCATCGGTGGAGCCATCATCCACAACCACGACCTCGTAGCCGGAGTAGCGATCGCTGCCATTCTGCAATTCCAGCGCCCGCAGGCACTTTTCCAGGATGGGCTTGCGATTGTAGGTGGGGATAACAATGGAGAAAAACACAGGCAGAGGTGGATGAAGAACAGGGCATTTCCTGCCCTTCGATCTTAGCGTTTCGACTCCCAACTGCTGTAGAGCCTGCCAATTTTGGCGAGAAGTGATAAACTTCAGCCCGATCTTGATGAGGCATCTTTTTGCATGTCTTTGTCGTCACCTGAACCAGATACTCCCTGACTTTCCTATGCTTAGCGCTGCGCTGATTTCGATGACGCTGCTCTCGGTCGCTCCCGGCTTCTATCCAGGAGCAGATCGCCCGGTGACCCAGGTCGAGGCTTTGACGGTAAAAGCACCGGCAGAAAAAGCACCGGCAGAGGTCGCGATCGCCGTCACGGAGCTAGAACAGCTCAGCGGAGCCCTGGCCCAGGGCAAGTGGGAAGCGGGCAATCGCCTCACCAGCAGCATTTTGCTCAAGTCGGTCAATCAATACGGGCGGGGATATTTGATTACCGATGACATTCGGAAATTGCCCTGTGACCAGCTCCGCAGCGTCGATCATCTCTGGGTCAGCGCCAGCAATGGCGAGTTTGGTCTCAGCACCCAGGCCAATATTTGGCTGAAGATGAACGGCAAGAGCTTTGATGATGTGACCCAGTTTGAAGATCGGATTGGCTGGCTCGGCCCCGTGGATTTTCTCTCGACCGTGACTGCGCCCAAGGGCCATTTGCCCCTGCGTCCGGTCAAGCCCGAGGGCATGGCGGATGCCTGGGGCGGCGGCTGGATTCAGTCCATGAGCCAGCGGCTGATTGCTTGCAACATCATCGCAGATCCCAACCCCAAGCCCCCGGCCCCGG
>JAAUQQ010000214.1 GCA_012032745.1 Synechococcales cyanobacterium RM1_1_8 | reverse complement strand
TCCAGCTTCGGATCGTGGGAGGGGGTTCCCCAGGGGCAAACCGGCGCGCTGGAAGCCGCAGCCCTAGAGAGCGCAATTTGGCAGGAGAGGGCCTAGAGGGTGCGATCCAGGACTGGTTTGATTGGGATTCCCACCCGCTGCACCAGCGGGGCTATTGAGGGAGGTGGGCCGATGGGCATGGGCCGATTTGGGCCAATAATATGGTGCTGGCCCAGCGAGGGCAGGGCCTCAGGCGAGCACCGGCTGGGGGGCGAGGACTTGGGCCTTCCAGGTGGCGAGGTCGGCTAGGGCGCGATCGCGATAAACCCCATAGCGCTCCCGCTTGTTGCGCACCCGCGAGTCCAGGGGCGGAATGATGCCAAAGTTGGGCGGCATCGGCTGGAAATGCTTGGGAGCAGCGGAGCTAATGAACTCAAACAGCGCCCCGGACATCAGCGTTGGCGGTAGCGTCACAGGCTCCCGTCCCTGGGCCAGGCGCGCGGCATTGGTGCCCGCCAGCCAGCCCCCCGCCGTCGCAGCGGTGTAGCCTTCGGTGCCCACGAGCTGGCCCGCTGCCAGCAAAGTTGGGCGCTTGTGGAACTGGAGCGTCGGCCCCAGCAGCGTCGGCGCATTAATAAACGTGTTGCGGTGCATGACGCCCATGCGAACAAACTCAGCCCGCTCCAGGCCGGGAATCATGCGAAACACCCGCTGTTGCTCGCCCCAGCGCAGGTTGGTCTGGAAGCCCACCATGTTCCACAACTGCCCGGCTTTGTCTTCCTGGCGCAGTTGGACGACGGCATAGGGGCGTTTGGCTTGGTTTTCGGGCGCTTTGAAGTCGCCGTGGCGGGCATCAAACAACCCCACGGGCTTGAGTGGACCATAGCGCATGGTTTCTTCGCCCCGCCGGGCCTGCTCTTCGATCGGCAGACAGCCTTCAAAGAACGTGGCGCTGTCCCGCTCGAAATCCTTGAGTTCTGCCTGTTCGGCGGCACAGAGGGCCTGGTAGAAGGCTTGGTACTGGGCTTTGTCCAGGGGACAGTTGAGGTAGGCGGCTTCGCCGCGATCGTAGCGGGAAGCCAAAAAGGCCACGTTTTGGTCGATCGAGTCGCCGACAATGATGGGGCTAGCCGCGTCAAAAAAGCTGCAATAGTCCTGGCCGGTGAAGCGCTGGAGGTCTTCGGCCAGCTCTGGGCTGGTCAGGGGCCCCGTTGTCAACACCACGATGCCCTCAGTGGGAATTTCTGCCACGGCCTCCCGACGCAGCTCAATCAGCGGATGGGCCACCAGGGTCTCGGTCAGGCCCTGGCTAAACATTGCCCGATCCACCGCCAGGGCTCCCCCAGCGGGCACGGCATGGTGATCCGCCTGGCCGATGACGATGGAGCCGAGCTGGCGCAGTTCCTCATGGAGCAGGCCCGCCGCTCGATCGGTGGCCATGGCTCCAAAGGAATTGCTACAGACCAGCTCTGCAAAATATTGACTGTGGTGGGCGGGGCTGCGGCGCACCGGTCGCATCTCGTGCAAAATCACCGGAATGCCTGCCTGGGCAATTTGCCAAGCCGCCTCCGTGCCTGCGAGACCTGCGCCGATGACGTGGATGGGAGTCTGACAGGAAGAAGCGGTCATGGCAGTTTCGCCCAAATACAGCAAAAAAACAGCAAAAAAAGCGATCGCCCAATACGCCCACCAAACACCCACAAACAGGGCAAGTCTGGCTGGAACCTGCCAGGGCTTACCTAGGGGAAAAACGGCGATCGCCCCCGAGGCGATCGCCGCACAGCCGAGCCACCCAAAAGCTCGCGGGGCTTAGCCCTCTTTGCCCAGCGCCTTCTGAATCTGTCCCAAGGCGGCCTGGAAGATATTAAAACCAGCCCAGCTTGCAGCAAGAATAATCGGAGCGAGCACAACCACAATACGCCAGTCCATCTGAAAACCTCTTCGTTAGACGCTTATAAAACGAGCTTAATTGGTTCTCATTTTACAGAGTTCGCGCGGATTCGAGTAGAAAATCTGGGCGAATCTGGATTCCATCCAGGCCCACTCCCCAGCGGATTCCTGGGGCCTTGGGTCCAACCTAAGTCGGCCCAAGCTGGGGAGGCTGGGCGACAAACCCCAGGTCGGTCCCCCGACCGGCATGGGCCAGGGCGAGCCGGTGATACTTGCGGGCATGGTCGATCAGCGCCGCTGCTTCCTCCGCCGAGAGCTGGCGCAAGAGCTTGGCGGGCACACCGATGACCAGCGATCGCGGCGGCACATCCTTGGTCACCACCGCCCCGGCCCCGATGATACTGCCCGCCCCACCCGCACCCCATCCAAGACGATCGCCCCAATGCCAATCAGCGACCCCTGCTCCACATAGGCTGAATGGATCACCGCCCGGTGGCCCACGGTCACATCGGCCTCCAACACCGTCGGCTGGCCTGGGTCACAGTGGATCACCGCGCCATCTTGAACATTGCAGCGGGGGCCGAGGTAGATGGCCTCCAGATCGCCCCGCACCACCGCCCCCGGCCAGAGACTCACCCCCTCGCCCAGGACCACGGCCCCCAGGATCACCGCCGTGGGGGCAATGTAGGCCGCAGGGGACAGGTCGGGCTGGGGCCAGAGGCCAGATGGCTGGGGGGGCATGGAAAACATGGCGATCGGTGGCTATAGGTTAGGCGAAGGGTGCAGAACTCAAACGGTGGGCGGGGAGATTTCCAGGCCCGCAGGCGGTTAACCGGGGGCCTCCTCTATAATTACTAGAGTACAAATCATCAGATGTTGCGGTCGGTTTAGTTCCGTCGGAATTTCCCTTGATTGGATGTCTTAGTTGCTTGGACGATTTCTGCAAATGATCAATGCGGTCTCCCAATATCCCATCTATGGCCCAGAGATCCGCTGTCCCCACTGCAACCAGCCCATTCCGGCGCTGACGCTGACGGACTCCTATCTGTGCAATCGCCATGGGGTGTTTGAGTCGGACCCCGAGACAAAAGAATTGGTGCATCTTCAGTCAGGTCGCCACTGGCGACAGTGGGACGATCAGTGGTATCGGCAACACACCCACCCCGATGGCATTCGCTTTGAGATCCACGAGGCTCTCGATCGGCTCTATACCGAAGGGTTTCGGGCCACCAAGGTGATCATTGCCCAACGCTATCGCCACCTGATTCAGGCCTATTTTGAGCGCAGCGCCCCCTGGCAGGGCAAGGCCGAGCGGGGCAGCGGTCCCCGGCTCTATGGTCTGCCCGTCAGCTTCAGCGATGGGGAGGGGGAAGAGAGCTGTTGGAGCGTGATCAATTTTGAGCTGGAAAAGGAGCCGGGCGTTCCGACCCAGCAGCGCTATTTTCGCCTGTTGGATTGACGAGCGTTTGATTATTTGGATTGGGTTTGCCCGATGTTGGTTTTACCAGTTTGATGCTAATCATTCGAGCCAGCCATGCTGCACCACGCTTCGATCCGCACAGCGGACATCCACCGGGCGATCGCCTTCTATGGCCACCTGGGATTCAGCCTAGCGGAGCAGTTCACCACGGGGGCGACCCTGGCCTGTTGGATGACGGGCCTGGGCGGGCGCATCGAACTCATCCAGATTCCGCAGCCTCGCCCCGCAGCGGATGCCTTTGGCGATGAGCATTACACCGGCTATTACCACCTCTCCTTCGATATGACGGCCCTGACCCCGAGCCTGGCGGTGTGGCTGGACCAGCTCCGGGCCAAATTCGCTCCCCCGGCGCAACGGCCCATGTCAGATTCAGCGCCAAAAACACCCCCCCCAACCTCGCCCCCCCTAGAAACAGCCCCTGAATTGTTGGTTGAATCACCGACTCAAACGTCCCCAGAGACCATGATTGAAGCAGCGATCGCCCCTGCGCCCCCCGCCGAATCTGACCCAGGCGAACCTGGCCCAGCCGGGCCGCTGCGGGTGCTGTTGGAGCCGGAGCAGCAAATGATTGGTGAGGGGATCTATGAAGTGGCATTTATTGCCGATGCCGATGGCCTGCCTTTGGAATTTATTCGAGTAATTCGCCATGGGAGATAAGACCGATCCGCCCCAATCAGCGCCCCAGCCAGGGCAGCAGCCCGAAACCCCACCCGCCTTCGCAGATAACTGGGCCTACATCAAGACGGAGTTGCAGTGGCTCGATCGCCTGTTGCTGTTAGCGGTGGGACGGCAGAAGCGCGATCGCAAGGAAACCGAACAGGCCAGCCGCAGCCAGCGGGACCAGGTAACCCGCCACTGGTGGAAGGGCATTGTCTCCCTGGAAACCACGCCCCACTACGATGACATTCGCCCGACCGAGGGCAATCTGGCTGGCAGCGGCAGCCCTGAAGAGGGCTCCAGCAGCAAGCCTGGCTACCAACAACAGCTAGAGGATCGCATCCGCGCCAGCCGCGACCAGGGTGTACTCCTGGCCCTGCCCGCCCTGCGCGATCGCCTCGACCTGACGCTGTTTGAGAAAAACCTGCTGCTCCTGGGCCTGGCTCCAGAGGTCAACCGGCGCTATGCCCGCCTCTACAGCTACCTCCAGGACAACGATTCGACCCCCCTGCCCCAGCTCGATCTGGCCCTCAAGCTGCTCTGCCGCAATGACCAGGAATGGCAGATGGCCCGGCTGCGCTTGACTGGCGAATCTCCCCTGGTGCAAACCGGGCTGATCAGCTTTGTGGCGGACTCCCAGCGGCCCCTGCTGCTGCACAACATCAAGCTCTCCCAGTCCCTGGTTAACTATGTCTTGGCCAAGCCGGTGCAGGCGGGCGCGTTGGAGCTGCTGTTGGCGGAGGGGCCAAGTTTATCTGGAACGGCAATGTTGGCGGCGGGGACTGGCGGACTGGCGGGGTCAGCTTGGGCCGGGCCGTCTTTGGCTGTCCCCGCTTTAGCAACGCCGCCTTTCGCGACGCCGTCCAGGCCATCCCCAACGGTCCCGTCCCCGGCCCAATCCCTGGCCCAATCCCTGGCCCAATCCCTGGCCCAATCCCCGGCCCAATCCCTGGCCCCAGCCGAACTGAACCCAGCCGCCGAACCTGCCTGGGAGCGCTTTAAGGTGGGGCGATCGCTCAAGCAAGAACTCCAACATCTGGCCCACCGCCTCCAATCCATCGCCCTAGAGCCCCAGCCCCAGCTCTCCACCGCCGCTGGTCCAGCCCAGCTCAGCCAGGGCACCTTTGCCCTCTTCCATGGCCTGCCGGGCACGGGCAAAACAGCAGCGGCTCGCCTGATTGCCCAAACCGCCCAAACCCCGTTAGTGGCCATCGACCTGCGTCACTATGCCCCCGCCCAGGTGCCCGCCCTGCTGGCGGCGCTGCTGCGGCAATCGCCCACGGCGCTGGTGTTGGACCATGCCGAGCAACTGTTGAGCCCCTCTAGCACGGTGGCGATCGCCCCCAGCCTGATCCACCCCTTTTTGGTCCAGCGTCAGGCCCAACCCTGCCTGACTATTTTTTGTGTGGATCTGCTGCCTCGGGTGGGGATGACCTGGCAGCGACGGTGCGATCGCATCTTGGCCTTTCCCCTGCCCAATGCCCAACAGCGGCTGGCGCTCTGGAAGCAAGCCTTTCCCAAGGGAACCAAGTTCGATCCGCGCCTCGATTGGTCGCGGGTCACCCGCTGGCGCTTAAGCGGCGGCCAAATTCAAACAATCGCCCAAGATGCCCATCTCTACTCCCGGCTGGCGGGACAAAAAACCGTGACCTGGACCAACCTGGAACGGGCTTGGAATCAGCGCCAAACGGTTTAGGCCAGACTCTGGCCCAGACTCTGGCCCAAACTCTGGCCCAGGCTAATTGCCCATCTCCTCAGCGAATAGGTCTTGCTCAAAATATTGAATCGTCTCATCCAAAGCCGGAGGCTGAGCCTGCTGCTTGGCTGGCTGGGGCGTTTCTGGCTGGGATTCGCGCACCAGGGATTCGAGCACCAGAGATTCAGTCACCGGGGGGTCAGCCGCTTCAGGTTTGGCAGCTATCTCTGCTGAACGGGCTAGTTCATGGGCTGGAGCACTGACCAGATCACGGGATCTCCAGGTCGCCTCCCGTTCAGGGCTGTCAGCGGCGATCGCTGGCGCAGCCGGATCAACGCCATCTGGGTTTTGCACAGCCAGGCTGTCGGCCAAAGGAATATATTGAGCGTTCGCGGAAGAATCCGGTGCAATCATCTCTGGGTCATTCTCTAGGTCGATCTCTGGGACGATCTCTGGGGCGATCGCTGGGGCGATCGCTGGGACGATCGCTGGGAGTTCAAACTTCAGCCCAGCAGCGCCATCGTTCTCATTCCGAAAATCAGCGGACCACTCAGGCCCACGGGCCAGGGCATCGGCCAGGCCAAGGCTCTCTTCGGCGATGGCAATGGGGGAAGCCTGGAAGCCTCCAGCCAAGGCCAGGAACTGCGATTCTTTGAGGCGATCGCCAACCAACAGTTCCGCAGAATGGACATTGGCGCGGGCGATCGCCTTGGCCAGCTCCGGGGTGCGCTTGAAGGGTTGATCGGGGGCGATGGGCTCAGGGGCAGGCGTTGGGGCGGGGGGAGAAGCCGGTGCTAGGGGGAGCGATCGCAGCCCTTCCGGCACCAGCGGCTCCACCGCAATGGCGCTGTTCTCTGGTCGCGAGGGCAGTCCCGCATTGAGCCAGGAACCATCAGAGGTGGCACGATTGAAGGCTGAGTTTGGATTGAACGCAGGATCCACCCAGAACTCCTGATTCAGAGCCAGGGCTGGTTCAGCGTCATCCTGGGGCATCTCCCGCAGATTGGCCATCAGCCGATTTCCCTGCTGTACCAAGCTGCTGAGGGCGGAGCGCGGCGGTGAATTCGGGGCGAGGGCTTCGTCCAAAGCGACAACATCCAAATCCGCAACCTCGGCCCCGGTCTCCCCAGGCACCACAGCGACAGATTCAGCTTCTTCAGCGCCAGCTTTAGCGCCAGCTTTAGCGCCAGCTTTAAACCCAGCCCCTTCAGCGTCAACACTGGCTGCACTATCCGCCGCCACCGCCCTGGCTAAGTTAAATTCTCCCGGCGTGAGCGCCAGGCTATCCCAGACCGCCGATTGGCCATCCAGCGCCAGCGGGCGCGCTAAGTTGGCAGCAATTTCCACCGTTTCCTCCAGTGAAAGCTCGGGCCGGGCTTGGGCTTCCGCCTGGGCCAGCCCTGCCTTCAAATCCAAGTCCTGGGCGGTGAGGGCCAGGGCAATGGGCTGCGGTTTGGCCAAATCTGGCTGGGCTAGGCCATCGGCCAGCAGGGCCTCATCAACCGCCGCCACAGCACCCAGGGCATCCAGACTGTCATAGGCCAGCTCTAACTGGAGGGGCTGGGATGCGAAGCCCGCGCCACCAGGGGCCAAGCGTCGCGCCCGCTGCTGGTGAGCTTGTTGGTTGAGCTGGGCGATCGCCCAAGCATCTTCGGGATGGCGAACCAGAACCGTCTTCGAGCTATCTGTGGCCGGGCTGCCAGTTACCGGGCTGCCAGTTACCGGGCTGCCAGTTACCGGGCTGCCAGTTACCGGGCTGCCATCATTGGACCGAGGCAACCAAGCAATATCAATGGCCTCCAGGGTGGTCGGCTGCTCCGCTTGGCGCTGCAAGGCCAGCTTGAGCGCCTGGAAGCGGCGATTTTGATCGTGACGAATCCAGGCCTCCGTGTTGCCCAGCCCCGGCGCAGCCCATTGGTCAAACACCGGATCCCAATAGGACCAAGTGCGGGCGTGAATAATCTGCTCCTCGGGATCCTGGATAGTCCCCTTTGCCTGGGCGAGGCGATCCACATAGCCCCAAATATCCAGTCCGGCCAATTCGCTCTGGGTGGCCAGGTCCAAGCCGTTGATCAGCTCCAGTTCAGTGAGCTGGAGGTCATGCTTGCGGGCTTGGATCAGCAGCAAATCATGGAAGCGCCGCAATTTCTCTAGCTGGCGTTGGTCGGCGACTTCGGGCAGGGACTGCTGGGCGGCGATCGCCCGCAATGCCTCACGGCTATCCTGGGCCAAAGCAGCCTGCTTTTCCGAAGGCTCCAGGTGCTGGAAGCTAAAGCTGCCAAAATTATCAGCCCCATTGCCGGGGTCGCTGTGCCAATAGTAGGCATCCCGCTTTGCACCATCCAGGTCGCGGGTGCCCTCAGCATTGCCGATCACCACCGCCAGGGGAGAGTTGGAGCCCTGCCCCCACCATTCCACGGGAATGGGGGTCAAAGCCTGGAAACTGAAGGCGGGAGGAACATCCAGATCGCCAAAGACAAACGGGGCGGGCTCGGGGGCAGACTGGAGCGGCGACAAGGCCCCCGGCAGAGCCAGGAAGGATTGCGGGCCGTTGCGGAGGGAAGCCGATGGGGCCGCTGCCCCAGCAGCCTGGGCCGAGGTCGCGCAGATGAGCGCCAAGCTGACGGCGAGTTTTACAGATTGCATAGGTTGCATTGGAACGATACCCTCCTAGCTGATGGAGCAAGGCTCGATTACCTGGCTGGATTGAGGCCCAACCGAGTTAGGCCCAAACCTGATCAGGGAGAAAACGTCGGGCTCACAACTTGAGATCGCAATTGGGGAATGTTACTGAAGGCACATTCCATAGAGATGGTGTAACTGGCTTTCACATTTTGACAGAAAGCGCTGAGCTGTCAAAAAAAGCTAAAACTTAAGGCTAAGCTCCCGCATAACAAGACTTTAGAGCTGGGTCTAGAATCGCGCCTTGGGTTTCAAGTCTGTAGCCTGGGCATCACCATTGCGTGTTTATGTTTTTTGAGGGTTTGAATAAGCTAGTTCAGAAGGAAATATCTAAGTGTTTTTGCGCAACTCCATTCATGGTCGTTGGATCCAGC
>JAAUQQ010000213.1 GCA_012032745.1 Synechococcales cyanobacterium RM1_1_8 | reverse complement strand
CCCTTTATGGGAGAAGGACTTCGGATCCGGCTCCCCTTCTCCCTTTATGGGAGAAGGGGCTGGGGGATGAGGGCGGCTAAAGCTGGCCCAGGAACTTATACGACACCGAGTACTAGGGGCCTGGGCTTTCTTTGGCCCAGCAACCGACCCGATATCAACCCGATATCAACCCGATATCAACCCGATATTGCAGCCAATGCGATGGATCTCTAACCTAAGGGGCCATCGCATTTTTGCGTTCATCCAGATTTTAGGGCTGCTCAAACCCACTTTTTAGGCCCCTTGGGACAGCCTCAGAGGCCGGATTGGCGCGGTTGATCCCACCGCTGCCCAGCCCCCCAAGGTGCGCTCAAACCCAGAAGCAATCGAGCTTTGGGCTCAGTAATGTCTCAATGTACAGTCCGCGCTTTTTGAGCTAAGGTGTTGTCGCTACGATCTGACGCCAGACTGCACCGCAACGGTGAGTTATCTCCAGCACCAACGCTGTGATCCAGGGTGTTCGCATCAGCTTAGCTTGTTCAGATTCGGGTCAGATCCCTGCCAGTTCCTTGGTTTTTAGCCGTTAACCCCCAAGAGTGCTAATGCCCGTACAGCTCTATCATCTACTTGCCTTTGCGATCTCCGTTTTGGTCGTCTTGGCCCTCACCCCCCTGGTCAAGGCCTGGGGGCTGCGCAGTGGCCGGGTGGATCAACCCAACCACCGCAAGGTTCATCAGCTTCCCATGGTCCGCTTGGGCGGCGTTTCGATTTTCTGCGGCACGATGTTGGCGATCGCCATCATCTGGAGCCTGGGCGGCTTTGGCATGTTGCCCCCCGACAAGGAATTTCAGGTCTGGGGCGTGGTGCTCGGCGGCCTGGCGTTTTTCCTGATTGGCCTGGCCGATGACCTATTCAATCTTTCGCCCTTCAGCCGCTTATTTTTACAGATTATTGTTGCTTCCCTCGCCTGGCAGTCCGGCGTTCAAATTGGTTTTCTTTCGATCCCCACCCAGGGCCTGGTCACCCTGCCCGTCTGGATTAGCCTGCCGGTGACGACGCTCTGGCTGGTAGGCATGGCCAATGCGATCAACTGGATCGATGGCCTTGATGGCCTGGCTGCCGGGGTTTCCGGCATTGCGGCGGTGATTATGTTGATTGTTTGCCTGTTCATGGATCAGCCTGCGGCGGCGATCATTGCAGCGGCCCTGGCGGGGGGCTCCCTCGGCTTTCTGCGCTATAACTTCAACCCCGCCCAGATTTTTATGGGCGATGGCGGGGCCTATTTTATGGGCTTTACCCTAGCGGGGGTTGGCGTAATCGGCCTGGTCAAGAGCGTCACGACGGTGGCGGTTCTGCTGCCTTACTTGATCCTGGCAATTCCAATTTTGGACATGTCGGCGGTGATCTTCCAGCGGCTTCGCAATGGCGATTCGCCGTTTATTGCCGATAAGCGCCACCTGCACCATCGCCTGCTGGAGGCGGGTCTCTCCCATCGCTCGACGGTGTTGGTGATCTATTGCTTGACCCTGTGGGTGGGCAGCCTGGCCATGGCATTTTCGGGGATTCCCAGCGGCTATGCCTATGCGGCGGGGGCGACGGTGTTGCTTAGCTATACGGGCTGGCAGGCGAGTCGCCAGGCCAAGTAGGGACTGAAGCCGGAATTGAAGTTGGAATTGAGGCTGAAATTGACTAAAACAGACGTACCGTTTTTGATGCAAGCCAGTAGGATAGAACCGCAGCATCGGGTTTAGGCGGATCTTGGCCATGGGTAAGGGCGCGGCGGAAGTGATTTGTGTGGGCACGGAGCTGCTGCTGGGGGATATTCTCAATGGCAATGCCCGCTATTTGGCCCAGCAGCTCGCAGCCCTGGGGATTCCTCATTTTTATCAAACGGTGGTGGGGGACAATCCGGAGCGGATCCAGCGGGCGGTGGCGATCGCCTGTGAGCGATCGCGCCTGCTCCTGTTCACGGGCGGCCTCGGCCCCACCCCCGATGACCTAACCACAGCGACCCTGGCGGATTTCTTCGGTGCTCCACTGATCGAATGGCCCAGCATCGTCGAAAACATTCGCCAAAAATATGCCAGCATCGGCCTGATACCCCCCGAAAGCAGCTTCAAACAGGCCCTCCAGCCCCAGGGGGCGGAGCTGTTGCCCAATCCCGGTGGCACGGCTCCCGGCATGATTTGGCAGGCCCGGCCTGGCTTGGTGGTGATGACCTTTCCGGGGGTGCCTCGGGAAATGCAGCGCATGTGGCGTGAGACCTCCGTGCCCTGGCTGAAGCAGCGGGGCTGGAGCAGCGGCACGATCGCCAGCCGCACCCTCAAGTTCCACGGCATCGGTGAATCGACCCTGGCGGAGCAGGTGGCCCAGGCCCAGCCGAATTATTTTGAGCTAGAAAACCCCACAGTGGCTCCCTATGCCGGGGATGGCGAGGTGCGGCTGCGGGTGACGGCCCAAGCCCAGACCGAAGCGCAGGCCGAGCTGTTGATTGACCCCGTGGCCCAGGCGCTGGCGGCGATCGGCGGCGACCATTATTTTGGCTCCGATGACCAGACCCTGGCGATGGCGGTGGGGGAGCGGCTGTTGGCGCGGGGCGAGACCCTGGCGGTGGCGGAATCCTGTACGGGGGGCGGCCTGGGCCAGCGGCTGACGGCGGTGCCGGGCAGCTCGGCCTATTTCTGGGGCGGGGTGATTTCCTACGACAATTCGGTCAAGCAGAATTTGCTGGGGGTGAGGGCGGCGGATTTGGAGACCCAGGGGGCGGTGAGTGCGATCGTGGCGGAGCAGATGGCGCGGGGCGTGCGGGCAGCGCTGAAGACGAGCTGGGGCCTGGGCATTACGGGGATTGCGGGGCCGGGAGGCGGCAGTGAGGCCAAGCCGGTGGGCCTGGTCTACATTGGTATTGCCGGGCCGGATGGCTCGGTGCGGGCGGTGGAATGTCGCTTTGGCCAGCGGGAGCGGGAGGTGGTGCGCGATCGCGCTGCCCTGGAAGCGTTGAATGTGCTGCGGCTGGCGTTGGGTTAGGGGGCGATCGGCCTTTGGGCGGGGGGCTTTGGCTGGGGCGGGTTTTGCTGGGAGGTTTTTGGAGGCGCAGCCGGGGGCTGGGACTAAACCCGCCCCTACGGCTGGGGGTTGATCCTGGTTACTGATCCTGGGGGCTAGCCGCGTTCGCTCTTGCGGTTGAGCAGGGGCCGGGGCACATCATCGGCCCCGAAGAACAAGGCCCATTCCAGGGGACAGCGGCGGTAGGGCTGGGGCAGGCCATCAATGTCGATGCAGAGCCAGAGGCAATCTAGGCGTTCGGCGGCGCGGCTGAGGCGGTGGATGTCTTGCCAGAGCCGGTGAGCGGTGGCGGCGGTGGCGACGGTGATGCTCAGTTCATGTTCGCCATCGCAGTATTCGCGGATGCGAAGGCTGGCGGGGAGTTGGTAACGCTGGCAGATGGCGGCGGTGAATTGCTGGTGGATAGCCTGGTGCATAGGTCGCTGTTCGGGACGCTTTGAGAGGGTGGTATTGGGCTGCTCGATAAGTAATACCGTTGATTGGATAAATGTTGCATTAGCGTTGACCCATGGGGGGTGCAGCACCTCAGGCTATTCCGGCTCCGCTTCGTCGCAGAGCCAGGGAACGCTGCTGCCCTCACGCCAGCTTTCACCATGGTGCAGTTGTGCGAGGAGCGTACTTTTTTTCTCATTGAGATATTCTTAACCACCTGCGTTGGGCTCTGCTGAGGCGAGAGGATCTCCACAACCCAATCTGGAACCCGGTTCACTCCATTGGCAACTTCACCATCTTCATCTAGTGGAATATTGGCCCAAAGCAAAACAACAACATCTGGGACAACTGAACGCCCACCGAAAGTACAGCGCAACTCTGGAAACCCGTAGGCTACCTTGCCCTGCTTCAACGTCCCACTGAAATTGGAGACAATCTCTCCTTGCAAAACGCTGTGCTTCCCTTGGGGCACGGGCTTTTGAAATATGCGGCCATCACTGTACTCACTCGCAGGCTTCGTTTCTGGCAATTGCAAAAACTCAGCGAGCGTTATGGCTTTGACAGGAGCTTGAACCATGGCGCAGCCTTTCGTTTAGAGCAGCCTTTTTTAGAGCAGCCTTTCGCTTAGAGCAGCCTTTCGCTTAGAGCAGACTCGCCCATTCTATTGGTTCTGCAAATGACATGGTGGGTCGCATGACACAACATTCCACCAGCAGCCATGGGCCAAACCGAAGTCCTTCAGAAAACTAACAACTGACGGCAAATCGCCGTAGGTGAGATTGATGTTTCGGCAGCCCTCAACCCAGCCCACCACTGGGGCGATTACAGCCTTGGCAACAGCCTTGGCAACAGCTCGCCCGGCACCAGCCCCAGCGCCCGATTCTGGCCACTGCTGCCCCACTTCTCATAGCAATGCTGAATGGTCTGGACCAGCACCGCCAGGGCAGGCTCATACAGCTCTGGCTGATCCTTCCAGCCTGTCAGCGCTCGGCCATGGTGCTGCAAGGCTCGATCCAGATGGGCCTGCTGGGCTTCCGCCTCCAGCGTCGCCCCAAAGTCCGTGGCGAGCTGATAGTGCACCAGCCCGGTGTTGCTGTGGGTGGCGTAGGGGTCGAAGTTGAGCTGGGACAGCAGGTCATTTTCCTTGAGGAATTTCGCGGCCTTGAGGGCGCTGCCATAGGCTTTGAGGCTGAGCTGGAGGTAATCCTTGGCGGCGACAGGGACTTGGCTGGGTTGGTTCGCCAACTGCCAATAGGCCGTGCCCAGATTGTTTTGGGTCGAGGCATAGCTGCCGGGGGCAGCCTCCAGGGTACGGAAGCGCAGGGCGTTGTTGTAGGCTTTGATCGCCAGGGTCAGCCATTCATTGGCCATGAAGTGGCCGCTGCCATCCTGGGCTTTTTCGGTGGGGGAGATTTGGGCCAGGTTCCAGTAGGCTGTGCCCAGGTTGTTCTGGATCATGGCGTAGCTGTCGGGCTGTTCATCGGGGTTGTAGTATTGGGCGGCTTGGGAATAGGCGGCGATCGCCCACTTCAAGTTTTCCGGCGCGCTGTCATGCTGGGCCAAATGCCAATAGGCCGTGCCCAGGTTGTTCTGAGTGGAGGCATATTTCAACGGCGCAGCTTCGGGCTGGCGGAAGCGCAGGGCTTCTTTGTAGGCTTGGATCGCCGCTGTCAGGTTCTCGGCGGGCGCTTCGTGGTGGGCAAAGTCGCTGTGGACTGTCCCCAGGTTGTTTTGCAACATGGCAAAGGCCTTGGGGTTTTCATCGGGGACGGTGTTTTTGAGGCCGAGGCGGTAGGTTTGGATGGCGAGTTTGATGTAGGACAGGCCCATGGCTGGCGAGTCGGGCTGGCGAGAGGCCATCCAGTAGAGCGTGCCGAGGTCGTTGAGGGTGTCCGGCCAGGAGAGGCTGCTGTCCGTGGCGTTGGGGTCGTGGAAGCAGAGCCATTCCAATACCTGCTCGTAGGAGACGATCGCATAGCGAATGAAGTCCTGGGACTGGTCGCCCTGCTCCAGGCGGCGGCGATAAAACCGGCCCAGCTCTAGGTAGGCCAGGGCCAAATTCTCAGAGCTGGCATCCTGCTGGCGTAGAACTTCGATCTGGGCCAGCAATTGGGCTTCATCTCGCTCGGCCTGGTTGGAGAGGGTGTGGGCCAGGAGTGTTGCTGTTCTTTGGGCAGCGGCGCTGGCGTCGTGATCTGTTGGGGGGTCTGCGCTTGAGTCCTGGCTTGCTGTCCCTTGCGGTGCGGCATCCTGGCGCTGCAAGGCTGGGGAATCCCCTGCCTGGGAATTGGCCTGGGAATTGGCCTGGGAATTGGCCAGGGCTGCCGCCGCCAGGGCTGCGGCTTGCTCGGCAATGACTCGGGCCGCGCCGTAGGAGCCAGCGTTGTCGTCTTCGGTATCGTTGGCGGCGGCGTAGTCGTCGGTGATGACCTCGAAGCTGTCGTTGGTTGGGCCGCTGGTTGGGCCGCTGGTTGGGCCGCTGGCTGCTCTATGGGCGGTGTCGTAGTAGACCACGCCGGAATCCGTGCCCGGTGTCAGGGCCTCCATCTCGGGGACGGAAGCTTCGGGGCGATCGTCGGCGCTGAGGGGCACCGGCTCGGCCATGAATTCGAAGAGGCCGCTGCACCACTGCCAACATTCCGGCGCGGATTTACGGATGTTGTGATACCAGGGTCGGGTGACCCAGAGCACCAAGGCGGAGTTGAGGGCTGGGAGGTGTCGTTCGAGGGTGCGTAGGTAGCTGAGAAAGAGGCGCTGGACGGCGGCGGGCTGGCGGGTGAGCTGCTCGATGCCCAGGATCTGGAAGGCGGGCATGGACTGGTCCCGCTGGTAGTCCTGGGGGGAGGAGGAGCCATAATCCCTCGCTCCGTTGCGGGGGGCATAGCCACGGGGAGCCGGGGGGACATTGTCGCGCAGCCAGTGGGAGACCTGGGCAATGGGGTTGGGATCGTTGAGATCGAGTTTGAGACTGACGAGGTGCTCGCTGGCGGAGGGAATGCCGCAACGCTCGATCGCCGAGGCCACCTGGTCTGCCCCCTGCTGGACCAATTCGCGGTGGAGCTGACCGGCTAGGCGATTGCGCAGGTTTGGGTCATCGCAGACGGCGATGAAGAGCTGCCGCCGCAGATCGAGGCTCAGGGAGAGCTTGAGGCGCTGGTAAATCTGCTGGTTGTAGTGGGCGGGGGAGGGCGCAGCCGAGCCGTTCATGGTGGGAGTCTCCAGGGCGGAGGGGTGGCAGCGGGACGGGCGGGGGAGGTAGCCAGAAGCACGATGACGTTCCGAGGGGTAGATGGGTAAAGCTGGACCAGGGAAGAGCGGCGAGCCGGGGCGGCGGTTGATGGGGATCGGGCGGTTGGTGATGGGGAAGCGGTGGATAAAGCTCAGGTAACGGGTCGCAGGGTTAGATAGTCCACCACTCTTCAGCGATCGCTATCCCAGGTCAGGATGGCCAGCCAAGAAACTAACTGAGTAAATTTGCGGATTTTGGCGCACTTCGAGCGAACTGTTCCCAGCGAACTGTTCCCAGCGAACTGCGCTGGGCAAGCTGGTTTCACCACCCTGGCCAGCGGCCCAGCCCTGTTCTTCTAATATGAATCTTCTGTAGAAAATGTCAGTGATCTAAATTTGACTCCACGGCTGGGGGAGGTCGCCTCTTGGTGATGTTGATGGGTCTAAGCCTCGGGCCAGCGGATCGATTGAAAGGCTTGCTGGAGCCGGGCGGCATTCAGCGGCTGGAGGGGCGGCAGCTCCAACAGGATTGGCACTTGGCCGTAGTGGGCGATCGCTGCGCAATTGCTCCCATTCCTCGGCCCATTCACCACCACCCCCAACACAGCAATACCGCTGTGGCGCAGTCGTTCCAGGGATAGCAGGCTGTGGTTGAGCGTGCCCAGGCCGCTGCGGGCCACCAGCACCACGGGCAGGGCCAGATGTTGGATCAGATCGAGAATGTAGTCACCGCCGGGATTGAGCGGCACGAGCAAACCGCCCGCGCCTTCGACGATCAGATGGGCGCGATCATGGCGGGGGAGCTGGAAGTCGCTGAGCTGGATCTGAATGCCATCGATCGCCGCCGCTGCATGGGGCGAGAGGGGCTGGCTGAGGCAGTGGCGCTCGGGTAGAAAATGGGCTGCGGGCAGGCCGGTGAGCTGTTGGATGTAGGCGCGATCGCCCTGGCTGCTGGCCCCGGTCTCATCCACCGGCCCCGGCCCCGACTGGATCGGCTTCCAATAGCTCGCCCCCAGGCCCAGGGTAAACATCGCTGCCACAACGCTCTTGCCCACATCCGTATCAGTGCCAGTGATAAAAATGGCAGGCGGGATCGGGCTGGGGGAAGGACTGGGAGGAGTTGAGAGCAACGTTGACACCACTCAAGCATGGCCTGGGGCGAGGGGCGAGCAGGGCCAAAATTTAGCAGCTTAGCGCTGAAGCAAAAGATAGGTGACATGGTAATCCACCGTGATGCCCTGGGGCGATGTTCCATCCCAGCAACGAATGAGCCGACGCAATTGGCCCGTGCTGAGCGGAGCTGAACGGGATCGAGCGGAGCTGGCCGCTGAATTGGCCGCTGGATTGGCCGCTGGATTGGCCCCTAAACCGGCAGCAGTAGGCACCGCCCCAATGCGGTGAAAATGACGCAAAAAAGCCCGAGCATTGGGCGCTTCCAGGGGCACAAAGGCCTGGTGGAAAATGCACTGGCGGGTTCGGTTGTGGAAATGGGCAATCAGGGGCGTCGGGTCCGGCAGGGCCAGGATCGGATCGGGCAGACCTAGGGTCTGGCACTGGGTTCGGAGCTGGCGAAAACTGTGGCAGGTGGGAAAGGCGAGGGCCAGCCAGCCGCCGGGCACCAGGCATTGCAGCCACTGCTCCAGGATGGTTTGGGGATTATTAAACCACTGCAAGGCAAAGCTGCTGGCGATCAGGCCCAGGCGAGCGGTGGTGGCGGAGCGAAGGGCTTCGCCATCGAGGATCTGGAATTGGTAAGGCTGTTGCGAATCTGGCTGTTGCGAATCTGGCTGTTGCGAACCTGGCTGCTGCGAGTCCAGGCTGTCGAGGCGGCGCTGGCAGGCGGCGACCATTTCCGGGGCCAGGTCCGTGAAGCAGAGCGGGCGATGGCGGGCAGCCGGGCCAAAGCGCTCCAGCAGCCTCTGGCTCAAAAAACCAGTGCCACAGCCCACTTCCAACACCGGGCCGGGGGCAATGACAATATCTTCATCCCCAGCAAGGCCATGAGCTGCTCGGCGCAGTGGGCCTGGACTAGGGCGTAGTCATCGTAGGTTGGGGG
>JAAUQQ010000212.1 GCA_012032745.1 Synechococcales cyanobacterium RM1_1_8 | reverse complement strand
TCCCTGTGCCAATGGCAATGCCCACATCGGCCTGGGCCAGGGCTGGCGCGTCATTAATGCCGTCCCCCACCATAGCCACCCGCTTGCCCCGGCTCTGGAGTCGTTTGACCTGGGCGGCTTTTTCCTCGGGGCGAACTTCGGCCAGAACGCGATCGATACCGACGGCGCGGGCGATCGCCTCCGCCGTTTGGCGATTGTCGCCGGTTAGCATGACCACCTCCAGCCCCATCCGCCGCAGCGCTGCCACGGCCCGAACCGAAGAGGGCTTCAGCGCATCGGAGATGCCCACCAGCCCAACGGCGACCCCCATCCACCGCAATCCAGGCCGTGGTCTTCGCCTCCGCTTCCCACTGTTGCCGCTGCAATTGAAAAGCCTGGGTTTGGGGTCGGGTATCGGCTTGGGTATCGATGCCGAGCTGCTGCATCCAGCGATCGGTGCCGATCTGCACAAGCCGCCCCCGAACCGTTCCCTGCACGCCCCGCCCCGTAACCGCATCAAAGGCTTCAACAGCGGGGAGACTGTGGCGATCTAGCCCCCGCGCCTCCGCGTAATGCACCACCGCCTCCGCCAGGGGATGCTCAGAATAGCGCTCAACCGCCGCCGCCAACGCCAAAATGTCCAGCTCACCGGCATCCCCCGCGTAATTCGTAACGGTCGGCTTACCCTGAGTCAACGTACCAGTTTTGTCCACAACAATTACATTAAGCTTGTGAGCCTGCTCCAGACTCTCAGCCCCTTTGATCAAAATGCCATTCTCTGCTCCCTTGCCCGTACCTACCATGACCGAAGTTGGCGTCGCAAGTCCGAGGGCGCAGGGACAGGCGATGATCAAAACGCTGACGGTGGTCAGCAGCGCCAGGGTCAAGTTACCGAGGGCGTTGAACCAGATGATGAAGGTGAGCAGGGCGATCGCAATCACCACCGGCACAAACCAGCCCGTCGCCTGGTCCGCCAGCTTTTGAATTGGCGCTTTGGAACCCTGGGCATCCTGCACCAGCTTGACAATCTGGGCCAGCACTGTGTCCTTGCCCACGCGGGAGGCTCTGAACTTGAAGCTGCCGGTTTTGTTGATCGTCGCGCCAATCACTTCCTCGCCCACGCCCTTTTCCACCGGAATTGGTTCGCCGGTTACCATCGACTCATTGAGGTGCGATCGCCCCTCCACAATCTCGCCATCCACCGGAATCTTCTCGCCGGGGCGGACGACAATGACATCGCCGACGACCACCTCGGCGATGGGCAAATCCACCTCCCGCCCCTGGCGCACGACTCGCGCAGTGTTGGCCTGTAGCCCCATCAGCTTGCGAATCGCATCGGAGGTTTGGCCCCGCGCCCGGTCTTCCAGATAGCGCCCCAGCAGCAGTAGCGCAATGATCACCACCGCCGCTTCGTAATAGACATCCGGGACCAGCCCCTGGCGGGCCAGCACCTGGGGAAAAACTGTCACAAACACCGAATAGAGATAGGCCGTGCCGGTTCCCAGGGCAACCAGCGTATTCATATTGGCCGAGCGGTGGACAAAGGCTTTCCAGGCTCCGACAAAGAACGATTGCCCCGCCCAGAAGAGCACTGGAGTTGCCAGTACAAGTTGAAGCCAGGGGTTATGCAAAAACATGGGCCAGCCGGGGATGTCGGTGCCCAGCATCATTGGCAAGGTACCCAGAACAAGGAGAATCCCGATCGCCCCACTGACCATAACTTTCTGCATCAGCGCCCGCTGCTGGGTGCGGCGAGCCCGTTGCTCCTGCATCTCTTCATCACCCGTGGCTAACTCTGTTATCGGTTGAGCCGCATAGCCCGCATCGGCGACGGCTTTTTGGATGCTGGCTAGGGTGGTGATGCGATCGTCGTATTCCACCGCCGCCTGTTCGGCGGCAAAATTGACCTGGGCCAAGCTCACCCCCGGCACCTGCTGGATGGCAGACTGGATGCTGTTGGCGCAGGCGGCGCAGCTCATGCCCTGAAGTTTGAGCGTTGTGGTGGTCATGGTTTTAAGTCGCGTTTTTGCGGCACCTTTTTGCGGCACCTTTTTTGCGGCGCTTCAATTGGCGGGATAACCAGCTTGGCTCAGGGCCTCTTTGAGCGCAGCTTCGGAGGCGGTGGTTTCGACTTCGACTTGTTTGGTTTTGGGATCGGCCTGGACCTGTGCGCCACTGTCAACGGACTGAATCGCTTTTGTGATTGTCTCGGCGCAGGCTTCACAGGCCATTTGCGGAACGGTGAGTTGTAATTTCATGGGTCTTTGTCTCAAAATTGTGATGGAATTTGTAGACTTTAGCTTCCTAGCGGTTTTCTAGATCTGAATCGGAGCGAACATTGTCTACTCCCTGCTGATGGGCCTACTCGCTGTCATGGTGGACAGTATAAACTCTCTGGTCGAGGGGAGAGTCTAGTCCATGGGAATAAATAATAGGAACCGTTACAATTGTGCGAACGATCAATAGTTCTATGGGCTATTGGCGTAATGCAGGACAGTTGTTCAGAAATGTTACCTACAGGGTGAGATTTCATCTCAATTTCATTTCGCTGTGCCACATTTAGAGCTGTTGTCCATTTCATCTTTTCAGCAATCCTGTTGTTCCTTTGCCCGTTCATTGCCGATAGGCAATTCGATGGATCATAGCCAGGTGAAGGGCGGCGGTTCGGCTGGGATGGGGCCTGGAGCGGGGATGGACCACAGTGCTGGCATGGACTACAGCATGGATTTAGGCCCCGCCGATGCCAAAGACTTGGCATCCCTAAAAAAATCTGGAATGCGTCTGGAATGAATCTGATTCTAGCTTGATTTTAATCTGATATTTACCCCCAATGTTGCCATGCGATCCCGTTACTATCCACTGCCATTCTTACCAGCTCGGCTGACCTCTTGCCTAAGCTTTTAGGGTTGTCATACAAAGGTAAGGATGGCCAGGGCTATTTCAAGTTAATCAGAGAAAGTAGGTAGTTGAAATTGTATGAACAATCTCTAGCCGCCTTGGCCATATTGGAGCATCCAGCTGCTCGATAGGCGTTGAGTGCAAAGTCCCGAGCAGCGGACATGGCATGGGGTAGCATCCCAGTGCGAATGCGAGAGGCATCCTCACCTTGGGAGACATCTCGGGGATAGTGAACCTTGTTTTCCACGTGCCAATAGGCTCGAATGCGGGCAGCGAGTTCTGCTGCCGATTCATTCAACGACGTGATGAAAAAGCGAACGAAGGGTTTGTTGACAATGTACTTGCCGCCTTTGAGGACATTCCGCTGAGACTCAATACGCACAACGGTTCTGACGCTGGGCCAGTCGGCCAACCCTTCGCAAGTGGGACCGATACTGACCGTGCGATGGTCGATGCGACCGTGACTCTTCACCGTCTCCTGGTATTGCTCCGTAGCGGTAAAGTTCGCTTCCACAGTCGTTCTTCGTTTGCTGTGGTTGTATTTCAGTGGAGCGAGGTAGTGGTTCTCACTCTCGATGATCTGCTCGCACAGTTTTTTTGGGTGTTGAGGGCATCAAAGGCAAAAACAACCTCTTTCACTCCCTGCTCGGCTAATCGTTTCACAACGAGTGGCAAAGCGGTGATCTCGTTACTCTTGCAATCCACCTCAATGGCCTCCAGGATTAGACCTCGCTCAACGATATAGCTCGTCACCAGTTGGATTGCCTTATGAGAGGGAGCACGGCCATCCACGGCACCCACTTCGTAGGAGCCTCGCAGCACTTTGCCATCCATCGCCACAGTCTCACCCGCTTGGGGAGTGACATCAAAAAACCTCGACAAACAAGCCCCATAAGCTTGATAGTCGATGCCCAGCATGACTCGCCGTAAGGTGCTGTAGGACGGCAGCCGACCTTTCCTAGGCTCAAACAAGGCCACCAGGTCATCGCGATACCCCGCCACCCAGTCTCCCATCGCATTAATGCCTCGACAACCCGCAACCACGGCTAACGTGAAAATCGCAATACATAAGGTCTGCTCATGCTGCTTTCCATTGTTGCCGCGCAGGTCGGCCAAGCCGGAAAAGGCGCTCAGGATCTCTAGCTCTTTCATTTAATCTAGCTGGGTGTCGTCTGTTCAGGTATCGTTTATCTCTACTCAGATAGCTCTCTCACCAACGTGAAATAGCCCTGTGGTTGTGGCTTTTTTGGAACAAATGGGTCTTCCCTCAGATAACATCATTGCTGATCAGCCAGAACGAGCAATTATTGGTCAAAATTTACCTACTTATATTCAGTCACTTCCTGATGACATTAAAAGAGATGCACGTTATTTATCTAAGTTTGTAGTTGGTGCAGGATTTGGGTTATTTGACTATTCACTCAACGCAGTGTGGAATGAAGTTACTCTGGATTTGAGAAAGAAAGCTATTGCATATGGAATTGATATTTTCTTTGATGCTGCAGTAGGGGGTAAAAGTCGAGATTTTTACGAAACAGAAGAAGATCTCGCGTCTCTTAAAGATGCAGTTTTACTAGATACTTGTAGAAAGCTTGAGCTTATTTCTGACACAACCTACAAAAAATTAAAACATATTCTTGAGATGAGGAATGATATAGGAATTTCTCATCCAACTAACTATACAATTAACGCTTTTGAACTGCTTGGATGGTTGCAAACATGTATTCAAGATGTCCTGAGAGATAGACCAACTGAAGCAGCACTTCAAGTCCAAGCATTTATTAAAAACTTAAGAACGTATGATACACCCATAGATAACGCAACTCAAAAAACAATCGAGCTAAAAATAGCTGAACTACCTAGCCATCTATGCGGCAACATACTTAGAACTGTTTTTGGGATATTTGTATCTATAGAGACAGATGTTCAGGTAAGGAAAAATATTTCTTTAATAGCCCCCTCTATTTGGACAAATTGTTTAGATGAACCTAAATATAAGTTAGGGCTTACTCTTGAAGGATACAATACTAACCTTCATAGAGATAAATATGAATTGGGTGAGCAGTTTCTCCAGGTTGTAGGGGGAAATCCATATCGTTCCCCAAACGAAAGGGCAGTAATTGTTGATGATTTATTGGATCAGCTTCTAGCCAAACATAATGGTTGGGATAATTTTCATCATGAAGCTCCTGTTGCTGACTCTGTCGCCTCATATATCGCTGGGCAATCAGATATTCTTCCAAACTATGCAGAAAAATTAGTGAAAGTAGTTTTGATGTGTCGGATTGGTCGAGGTGTTAGTTACTGCAATGGTGTATCACCTAGAGGAAAAGTATATTATGACAATTTGCTTTCTCTTTTAGGTGACAAATATTCACCTATTGCTATAAGAACGCTCACTCATTACGAGGTACAGCGGAAATTAGAGAATAGCGAATGTAGAAAACAAGCTCGATTAGCCTTAGAAAGGATAAAGCAAAGCGTAGTTAATGCAAGATTAGCTGAATGTTTTGACTATTTGATTACTCAAATAGAGAGGAATGGCCGCTGCGTGTTGAATAGTGAGTTCAAAAAGCTGTCAGCGCAATATGTGAAGTGGTAGTTATCTAACAAATCGTTGCAACGGCGGAAAAAAGATAATCGGTGGGGATGCCAGAGTTACTTGCCGCCGCTGAACTCAATCGTTAGGCTTGATCTTGCTCCATCAGAAGCTCTCAAGAAGGAAAAGCACATAGGAGTTTCGGCGCGACTAATTTCTCTTAAAAGCGTAAAGGTTAATAGGATTACCCTGCTGCGTAGTCCGTATACTTCCGCATCGAAGGAGCATGGAAACCAATCACAATACTGGACTTCGGCACACCGAGGTCCACTAGCTCTTGGGCAAGATCATCCTCGGTTCCATTCCACTGAATCCAGATTTTCTCCTCTTTGATATCTAAGTGGACTGTGCAACTATGAACCCAGCGATCGCCTCGCCAGCCCACATGCATCACTTGATAATGGTCACGTTCAGTATCAAAAACAAGCTGCGTCTCTGGACTATTCTTCGACCCAGAGTCAACCGCATATCGACTCAACAGAGATTGAATAAACTGACGATACTGATTTAATTCAGCCATTGTTGAATCGTCTCCCTGTCGGGATCATAAACGATGAGCTTTAGACCAAACTCTTCCCTTAGTACGCGATGTCTACCATCCACCAGCTCATATTGTTTGTCAGTACCACCGTCGTAGTCGAGGTAGTCCTGGAGCGTCATTTTCGGCTGGGTTGCCAGAACCATGGCGATCGCCTCTTCAAAAACCGTTGTGTCAAAACGCTGTCTGGCTCGCTGGGCTTGGAGCATTGCGGGGTTCTATCATTATAGGCAATCGGTTCTTGGGGGCGATCGCCCGCTGCCCGTTCGCCGCTCTCTCCTGATGCTAGGGCTCTGCTCTGAACACCCTCTAAATACGACTCCTGCCGCCAGTATTCAAGCAAACGAGGCGGGAGGCGGGAGGCGGGAGCCTCAAAACAGCCAATTCCCAGGCAGAGCTTGGGAACTAGAGGCAAGAAACAAGATTGGAGCCTGGGCCTGGCCTGGTGGAGCGCTAGAATAGAGGGACACGAGCGATCTGGCAATGCGATGACTCTCTTAACCCGTTCCAAGTTGAGTTTCGAGCAATTCCTGCAGGATTATCCTGAGGGCGAAGGTCGATATGAGCTGGTTAATGGAGAGCTGGTTGAGATGCGGGCGACGAGAGGACATGATACCGTCGCTGACGGTTTGCTATTTGCGTTTAACGATGAGATTCGTCGCGATCGCCTCAACCTCAAGGTCAGCAATAAGATTGTCATTAAAACGATGGATGCTGACGGGCAGAGGCTGGGGCGAATACCGGATGTGAGTGTGATTGATAAAGACCAGTGGGATGCAAATCCTTCTGCCTACGCTGCTTTCACCCAAGCGATTCAGCTTGCTGTAGAGGTTGTCTCGACCAATTGGGAGGATGACTACGAGGATAAGCTAGATGAATATCAGCGCTTGGGAATTCAGGAATATTGGATTGTTGACTATTTGACCCACGGCTCCCGGTTGTATCTGGGCAATCCTAACGTCCCAACGGTATTTATTTATTTGTGGCGTTGCTGATGTACGGGATGAAGAGCTTCAAGAGGTCTATAGCCAGCACGACTTCTAGAAATTTGCTCATCCCTCAATTCAGCAACGCCATGTGTGACGCAGCCTTGTGATGCAGCCTTGTGATAAGGCCGTGTTATGCAACTGCGAAAGGTCTCATCCCCTCCCCTCGACTACCACCAGGGGTTGCCCACTAGGCTGAACCCAGCCCAGTAGAACGGATGGACAAACTGAGCCGCATCGGGGGCATTGAGGGCGGCAGGCAGGCTGACAGCTCCCGCTCCGGTTTGGAGCTGCTGCCCTGCGATTTGCGTTTTGCCATGCAGCATCGACAGTTGCGCCTGGCGCAGGGCCTCGAAGCGCAGGGGAGACTGATTGAGTTGTCCATAAAACTCTGCCATTAGGGCCAGCGTGCCCAGGTCCGAGACATTCCAAAGGCTGCCGATCGTACTCTCAACCCCCGTGGCCGCCGCCAGTCCTGAAAAACCCAGCTCTGCCTCTGGGCTGCTGATGGCGGTGGCACAGGCGCTGAGGATCAGCAGCTCCAGGTCGTTCCAGCCGAGCTGGCTGATCTGATCGAAGGTGAGCTGGGAATCCCAAAACTGGAGGTAGGAGCTGCCCACATCTCCGGCGTTGAACGCCGCATGGGTGGCCAGGTGCAGAATTTTTGATGGCTTTTTGGCCTGGGCGGCGAGCAGGTTGCGCTTGGTAAAGGCTTCATTGAACAGCAGGCTGATGGCGCTGCGCTGGGCGGCGATCGCCTCCAACTCCACCCCCACTGCGGGCAAAGCATTCAACTGTTCAAACTGACTGGCTCCCGCTGCCAGGGTTTCGGGCGGTGGCGGCGAGGCACCAAAATTAGTTTCCAGTAGATTGACACTGGGAATGAGGGAGAGCCCATAGCGCTCAATCACAAACTCATCCCCATCCATCATGGCGGCCAGGGGCAAATTGCGCAGTCCCGCATCTAGGACATACATGACATTATCCAGTTCCAAGCGATCAAACTCATCCGCCAAGGGCATGAACAGCCAGCCATGGATTTGCCGGGCCAGGGAGCGATAGCTTTGATCATCCTCGGGATCGGACACCGCCATGCGGAAGAGCTGACCCTGCTGGATCAGCTCCTTGCGAGTGACATCCACCAACTGTTGAATCGGCTGGCCCATGGGTGGCACCATCACCAGCAGGAGCTGATCATCATCCCGAGCGGTGGGCGTCTGGAGGCGGCGAGTGAGGGCGATGGCGGCGGTTTGGACAGCGCCAAAGGCCGGTCCTGGGGTTTGTTCCTGGGGCACGAATAGGGCATAGACCACGGCAGAGCGGGCATGGTGGGCGGTTTCAGCCTGGCCGAGCAGCCGCTGGATTTGTTCGATGCTGGAGCCCTCTGCCTTAGCTTTGATCGCTGCCACCACAGGGGTTGTGGCTGTGCCGCTGCTGCCCTCGTCAGCTTGCCAATAGCTCATGTATTCCCTGGAGAAACTACTATCGATCGCCGCAATGGCTGACCCATCGACAAAGCTCAGGGGAGCATTGGTTGTACTAGCAAGGGTGGGGGACGGGGCTGTGGAAGCCGTGGGGCGATCGAGGGAGAGATGATTGGGGAGAGGGGTTGGGGGATCGAGGGCGATCGGCGGCGGAGTGGATGTCGGTGGAGTGGGTGTCGGTGTGGGCGTCGGTGTGGGCGTCGGTGGTGGGCGTCGGTGTGGGAGGTGGGGACCGGTGGGGGGGCGGGACGGGCGTGACTTCGTCGAGGGCAAAGGCGACCG
>JAAUQQ010000211.1 GCA_012032745.1 Synechococcales cyanobacterium RM1_1_8 | reverse complement strand
GACCTAGTACAGCAGGGCGGAAGTTCTTAGCCCAGCTTGAGCCACCCTCATCCCCCAGCCCCTTACTCCCCGCTGTTGGTTTTTGGGGGAGAAGGGGAGCCGGACCGGAGCCCCTCTCCCCTTGTGGGAGAGGGGTTGGGGTGAGGGGGGCAAAACTTACGCCCCAGACGACTAGTATTCATACGGCAACTTCAACGAGTCTTGACGAAGATCGCCATGTATGGAGCCTGGAGCATCAAGTCCACCCACGATGTCGTATTTTGCTATCGACCCAGCCACAGCTTCACCATTACCGATATTGCCTACAACTTTGCTTCCGCCGAACTGCTCGGCAAGCGGCTGGTCGCCAGGCTCCTATCAGAGGATTCAAAATAGCCCGTATTGGGCGAGGCTCAAGTGACTCAGATAGACTGTGACTCTGGCGATCGCTGATGGGTGAGGGGATCGACCTCTTCCTTGGTGCAGGCGATCGCCACATACCGTGCCTCAATCCCCCGCTGAACAATCTCCGCTTCTAACCAATCTAAATAACCACTAAAATCCGCATCTTGATCCAGAAGTTCATCCAGCGTAAACGCCGCCAATCCCTCACAATCGTCTTGAGTCAATGTTGATCGCGCTGCCTAACTAATCCGCCTCGTCGTGACCACTCACCCCTCATCGACCTTGTGAACCGCAACGGATTCAGCGATCGCCCTCACATCCTGAACCCCAACCTCGCCATCAATGCCTCGGATAAGGACACGATCATAGCGCCCGCATCGCACCGAAATATTGATGATCCATTCAAAATAATTTACATCCCATAATTCATGGGATTCAAATCGGTAGCCCAGCGTCTCAAACCAGCTCCGCATCTGTAGTGACAGTGAAAAAGCTCGGCAGGATTCGGGCGAAGATCCAGAAGATCCCAGTATCAAGAGCGTTGCATCCCCTTTGCTGCGTCTGTCGCTGCACCAAGCCAATCTGCTGATCCCGCAGAACATCGTTGGGGAGGCGCGATCGCCGCACCACCGCGATAAAGCAACTGGCAAATGCCACTAATTCCCGCTGAGGATTGATTCCCAGTGCTTTCACTTCATCGCCAGTTGCTACGAGCTAAGAACTGCTCTCTCGATCGCAACCAAAGCTGCGCATCGTTTTGGTCAAAGGCTTGACGAAAAATCTTATAGATTTCTGGAGCTCGAAACACTTGCAAGCAGGGCTTGGGCTTGCCAACGCCATACTCCACCAAAGCATAACGATAGACACCCTCAATCTTCACGACCGGCGGGTAATCTTCTTCAACAATTTCAAGATGATTTCTGCTTCCAAGCGCTCGCCAAACTCCCGCGACGACTCCAGCAAAAATTCGGGTCTATCCGCCTCAAAGCCCCGCACCTCCCCCCGAAAAAACGTCCAGCTATCCGAAATTGTATAGCAACCAAACATCTCCTGAAGTTCCTGCCCACTGCTGCGCCAATTCATCCAAGCCGCCGCCAACATCTGGCCATACAATTGAAACTGGGGATTACTCGCATCCAAACCCTTCTTCGCCTCAACCACCACCAAATAGGGCTGCTGTAAATAGCCATCAATCGAAGGCCCCAGCACTCCATCCGCAATTCCCTCAAGGGAAAAATGGGCATACTGCGCCGACAACGCCACCTCAGACCAAGCCTGAATCGCACCCTGCTCCGCCAGCAACAACAGCGGATAAATCACCCGCGCCCAGGTCGTCGCCTCATTCAGCAACTGCGTCCGCGTCGTCAGCAGGCGCTCCTGCAACACCTGGAGCTGGAGCCGATCGCGATCGCTCAGCGCCACATCCTCCACCTTTAGCCAGTCATAATCACCAAAGCCCCGGCTCTCTAACTGCACCTGCGCCTGGAGATCAGCGAGAGATAGCTCGCCTAACGTTAAGACGGTCATCATAGCCGCAGTGCAGCCCTGATCAGAGCTGTCCAGAAGAACTCTCCCTAATTCTATAGAAACCCAGCGTTTGTGGAGATTGCTCTCCTCCCCGCACCAGCATTGACCGCACCTCAAGTAAACCTATATCTCAAATCAAAAACTCTTGCCGCGTAATCTTTCGCTTTAAGCTGCTTTGCAAACTAATGCAATAGTCTGCCATCATCACCAAACACCTGTGTTTTCATGGGCTTAGGCCCTCGCAGTAGCCCCCGTAAACCCAAGGCTCTCCACAACTCCAAGCCTAGCCCCCAAATGGCTTGTGAGTTGTCCCCAGTCTGCTGAGGCGAAAGATCACCCATCGATCAATCCCGAGGTCCACAACTTAGAGGACAACCCTGATGGAATTTGATCTGGCAACCCGAGCCGTGGAAATTGCGCAGCTCAAGCAGCCCGCAATTCACACCCTTACCGAAATTCAAGCCCACGGCGTCCTGCTGGTGCTCAGCGAGCCAGAACTGAACATCCTGCAAGTCAGCCACAACACCTGGCAGGCCCTCGGCCGAGAACCCGAAGAGGTTTTGGGCTCGACACTGGACGACCTACTCGATCCATTCCAGATCGATCGCCTGCGTCAGGGATTGGCCCAGGGCAAACTGGAACTGCTGAACCCAGCCAAGGTCTGGATTCGCAAGCAAGGCGATGACTATGGCGTGTTTGATGCGGTGTTCCATCGCAGCACCGATGGCTCACTGGTATTGGAGCTGGAACCCGCGCTAACTCCCGAAGCGATTCCCTTTCTCAGTTTTTACCACCTGGCGCGGGCCTCCATTGGCCAGCTCGAACAGGTCTCTCGCCTGGGCGAGTTCTGCCAGGTGATTGTCCAGGAAGTTCGCAATGTCACAGGCTTTGATCGCGTCATGCTCTACCGCTTTGACCAAGATGGTCATGGTGAAGTGGTGGCCGAAGACAAAATTGGAGAGATGGAATCTTACCTGGGGCTACATTTCCCCGAATCGGACATTCCCTGGCCTGCGCGGCAGATGTTCCTCTCCAACTGGATCCGCGTGATTCCCGATGCCCAAGCAACTCCCGTTGGGCTGTTCCCGGAGCGCAATCCCCAGACCCAGCGCCCGACAGACCTAACCCAGTCCATCCTGCGCAGCCCCCACCGCTGTCACCGAGAGTATTTGCACAATATGGGGGTGGGCGCTTCCCTGACCATTTCCTTGATCAAGGATGGCAAACTCTGGGGCTTGATTGCCTGCCACCACCGCACCGCCAAGCCCATCCCCTACGACCTGCGCAAGGCCTGCGAATTCCTCGGGCGAGTGGTGTTCGCCGACATTGCCACGCGGGAGGAAACGGCGGACCACGACTATCAGCTCAAATTGGCCAGGGTGGAATCGACCCTGGTGGCCCAAATGTCCGAGGCGGACCATTTTGTGGAGGGATTGACGGCGGGGAGTACCACCCTGCTGGACTTGGTGGAGGCCACGGGGGCGGCGATTTGCTGGCGGGGGCACTGGACCTGTCTGGGGGAAACGCCGAGCGAAGCGGAGCTGGCCTTGCTGGTGCAGTGGCTGGAACGAACCAAGCCGGGGGGCGATGAGCTGTTCCAGACGGATTCTTTGGCGCGGCGGTATGGGGAGGGGGAAAGGTTTAAGGCGATCGCCAGCGGCCTCCTGGCCATTCCCATTTCCAAGCAAAGCTACGTCCTCTGGTTTCGGCCCGAAGTTTTGCAAACCGTCAACTGGGGCGGCAATCCCAACCAAGCCTATTCCCTCACCGAAACCGCAGGCAAAACCCAGCTCAACCCCCGCCAATCCTTTGCCCTTTGGCAGGAAACGGTGCGGCTCAAGTCGCTGCCCTGGAAGGCCGTGGAGCTGGCAGCGGTGGCATCCCTGCGCAAGGGCATCGTCAACATTGTCCTGCGCCAGGCCGAAGAGCTGGCCCTGCTGGCCTATGACCTGGAGCGCTCCAACGGTGAGCTGAAAAAGTTTGCCTATGTGGCCTCCCACGACCTGCAAGAGCCGCTCAACCAGGTGGCCAATTTTGTCCAACTGTTGGAGATGCGCTATGACGAACAGCTCGATCAAGATGCCAAGGATTTCATTGGCTTTGCCGTCGAAGGCGTCAGCTTGATGCAGACGTTAATCGATGATGTGTTGACCTATTCCAAGGTGGACTTGCAGGGTGTGGCATGGGAGCTGACCGATGTGGGGGAATCCCTGGAGCGGGGCCTTGCCAATGTGCGGGCCAAGCTAGCGGAAACCCAGGCGGAGCTGGTGCTGGGGGAGATGCCTACCCTGGTGGCCGATGGCACGCAGCTGATGCAGCTCTTCCAAAACTTAATTGGCAATGCGATTAAGTTTCGCCGTCCCGAGGTGCCGCTCAAAATTCAAGTGGAGGCCCTGCGGCGCGATGAGGATTGGCTATTTTCAGTCCAGGACAACGGCATTGGGCTAGAGCCACAGTTTTGCGATCGCATCTTCACCATCTTCCAACGCCTCCACACCCGCGATCAATACTCCGGCTCCGGCATGGGCTTGGCCATCTGTAAGAAAGTAATCGAATGTCATCGCGGCAAAATTTGGGTGGAATCGGAACTGGGCCAAGGGGCCACGTTCTACTTCACCCTTCCCATCGGCGGACGAGAGATTGCGAGCAGCGCCACCCGTCGTCCTCTGTAGCTACCCCCTGACCATTCTGAACTTAAAACATTCTGAACTTCCATCAGAAACCTCGACTATGTCCACCGAGAGACCGCCCAAAACCATCTTGCTGGTAGACGACAACATGGGTGACGTCCGCCTCATCCAAGAGGCCCTCAAGGACTCCACCTATGCCTGTGAAGTGGCCGTGGCCCGCGATGGCGTGGAAGCCATGGCCTATCTGCGGCGGGAGGGAGAACTGGGCCAGGCTCCCTTCCCCGACTTGATCTTGCTAGACCTCAACATGCCCCGCAAGGATGGACGGGAGGTGCTGGCTGAGATCAAAGCCGACCCCAAACTGCGCCATATCCCCGTGGTGGTCCTGAGCACCTCCCGCAGCGAAGAAGACATCCAGCGCAGCTACGAACTCCAGGTCAATTGCTACATTTCCAAGTCCCGGAATGTGGCCCAATTGTTCAAAATCGTGCGAGGCATTGAAGCATTTTGGCTAGGCATCGCGACCCTCCCTTCAACGCTCTAAATGAAACCTCCCCCTGGGGAAGCTCCCTCGGTCACTCCAGTGGAAATTTCCCGAGCGGATCTCCCCTGAATGGCTGCTCTCCAGATACTGCCCCAATGCAGCAGCAGGCCTCGATACAGGCTTCAATGCAGGGGAAGCGGTTTGGATTGCGCAAAATGCTGCTGATTGAGGACAGCCTGGCCGATGCCAGGCTCCTGCGCGAAGTGCTCAAGGGCAGCCCCCTCTGCCGCTGTGAGCTGGTGCATGTGCAACGGCTGGGGGAGGGCTTGGCCCAGCTCCAACCGGACCATGAGTTCGACCTTATTTTGCTGGATTTGACCCTGCCGGACAGCGATGGCCTGGCTTCCCTGGATGCGATTATTCGCCAGGAATCGCGGCTGCCGATTGTGGTCTTGACCCACCTCAACGACGATGAGCTGGCGGTGGAAGCCGTGCGCCACGGAGCCCAGGACTATTTGGTCAAGCGCAGTGTCAACCAGGACAGCCTGATTCGCTCGATCCGCTATGGCATGGAGCGCAAGCAAAGCGCCGAGGCCCTGCGCCATGCCAATGAAATTTTGGAGCAGCGGGTGCAGCAGCGCACCGCTGAGCTGGTGACCGCCAACCAGCGGCTGCAACTGGCCCAGCAGGCGGGCAAGATTGGCACGTTTGAATGGCATATTCCTGCCGGTCCCCTGACTTGGACAGCGGAGTTGGAGGCCCTCTATGGCCTGGCTGCTGGCAGCTTCAGCGGCGAGCTAGAGGATTGGATTCGCCGCATTGAGCCGGGCGAACAGGCCAAGGTGCGCCAGGCCCTGCACCAGGCGGTGGCCCAGGGCAAGGGGCTGAATCAAGAATTTTCCATGGTGGATGCCAGGGGCGATCGCCATTGGATCCTCGCCAAGGGCCAGCGCTTCCCAGAGGATTCGGATCAGCCCTGCAAGCTGATCGGCGTCCAGATCGACATCACCGACAAAAAGGCCTTGGAAGCTCAATTTCTCCATGCCCAACGCCTAGAAAGCCTCGGCACCCTCGCCAGCGGCATCGCCCACGACCTCAACAACATCCTCACCCCGGTGCTCTCCGTCGCCCAACTGTTGCCCAGACAGCAAGCGGGTCTAACGGAGGCTTCCAAACGGCTGCTGGCCCTGTTGGACAAAAGCGCCCATCGCGGCATCGACCTGGTGCAGCAAATCCTGGCCTTTGCCCGAGGGGATGGGAGCGAGACGCGGGTGAGCCTCCAGCCCTTGGAGCTGTTGCAAGAAGTGGTCCAAATTACCCAACAGACCCTGCCCAAGTCATCGCGATCGCCCAACAGCTCCCCCCCGACCTCTGGCCGATCCTGGCCGATGCCACCCAACTGCACCAGGTCTTCGTCAACCTCTGCGTCAATGCCAGGGATGCCATGCCCCAGGGGGGGCTGCTGACGCTGCGGGGCCAGAACATCGACCTGGATGAGGCCACCGCCGCCCGGCACCTGGCCGCCAAGCCCGGCCCCTATGTGGTGTTGAGCGTGGAGGACAGCGGCACGGGCATCGATCCGGCCTTGATCCATCGCATTTTTGATCCGTTTTTTACCACCAAGGCCGTGGGCCAGGGAACCGGACTGGGGCTCTCGGCGGTGGTGGGCATTGTCCAGCGCCACCAGGGCTTTGTTGAAGTCGATAGCGAGCTGGGTCGGGGCAGCTGTTTTCGGGTGTTTTTGCCTGCGACGCCCCAGGCGATCGCCCTGCCCGTCGCCCAGCTCGACCGCCTAGCTGGCCACCAAGAATTAATCCTGGTGGTGGATGATGAAGCCGCCATCCGCGAACTGCTCCAATCGACCCTGGAATATTATGACTACCGCGTGATCACCGCCGAGAACGGCGCAGAGGCCGTGAGCCTCGTGGCCCAGCGGGGGGCAGAACTCAATGGTTTGATTATGGATTTGATGATGCCGGTGTTGAATGGCCATGCCGCCATGGCGCGCATTCGCCAGCTCCAGCCCCAGCTATATGGCGTGGCCATGACGGGGCTCCATAGCCCCGAGGCGATCGCCCAGGCCCGCGCCTCCGGCTTTCGCTCGATCCTGGCCAAGCCCTTCACCACAGAAGCCCTGCTACACATCTTCTATGGTGCAGCCTGTGGCCGCTCCGATGGCCAGAGCTGCCTGGTGGGCACGGTGGCTTGAAGGCTCAGCAAAATTGCTAACGCCCCGGCAGGAGGCCAAGGATCTTATCCACAAAGGCTTGCTGATCGACCACGGGCTTGGAAATGTAATCATCCGCGCCGCTCTGGGAGAGAAAGTTTTCGCGATCGCCCCGCATGGCATGGGCCGTGACCAAAATAATCGGCAGCTTCGCCATCTGGGCATCCGCCTTCAACATCTGGGTCAGCTTGATGCCATCGATCGCCTTGCCCTGATAGGTACTGCGGGAAAGGGCCACATCCATCAAAATCAAGTCAATCGTCCCCCCCCTGGGCCAGGCGCAGCAGCTCCTCCACATCCTCGGTTGCCTGAACATCTAGTCCAGCTCGTTTCTTAAGAATCTTGGAGAAGACCAAAATATTGGCCGGATCGTCTTCCACAATTAACACGGTTGCCATGGGGTAGTACTCGCTAAAAAGGCTTGCGGGGAGCTGAGGGGCTGAGGGGCTGAGGCTTAAGGATAGCGGGCGATCGCTCGCAGCCTGTAAGACATGAGAACGAGAATGAGTTGATTCCCAGACATCAGAGGCCTCCAATGTGAACCGTGGTTCATCGCTTGGGTCACCTCTGGGCATGATCCAGGGCACAGAGTCCCATTCTGACCTATAAAACCTACAAACGTTGCCCCCAGCCTGCGCTACGGTCTAGTCTAGACTGACAAATCCTGGGTGCGATTTGGGGCTCCAGGGCTGGTGTGCAATCTTCAACCCGTAACTTCGATCAGTCAATCGAGCCTAATGCCCTAGCTGAAAAAGCTTAGCTGCGGCGAACTTAGCGCTATACTCCCCAACGTTCCTTCAGGGCGTTTGCGGTACAGGGTTTACGATGGGGCCTTGGCGGGTGATTAGTGGGGAGCGATTGATGGGGCATTCCACTCAATGGAAGGATTGATTGGGCTCTGAAATAATATTTCTGTACTATGTAATTACGACCAGACCAGTCACCTAGGCCAGACCAGTCCCAAGCTCCAGTCACTGCCCTCCCCATTTGCCCAAGCTCCCCACCCACTCCCCACCTCCCCACCCCCTCGCAACTCCTACAGACCCATGGCTGATCAGTTAAACCTCCTCGGAAATGAACGGGTAGTCCCCATCGCACTCCACCAAGAGATGCAGCGTTCCTACCTGGAATACGCCATGAGCGTGATTGTGGGGCGGGCCCTGCCCGATGTGCGCGATGGCCTCAAGCCGGTGCAGCGGCGAATTCTCTACGCCATGCATGAGCTGGGTTTGACGCCGGATCGGCCCTATCGCAAATGTGCCCGCGTGGTGGGCGATGTGCTGGGCAAATACCACCCCCACGGCGATCAGTCGGTCTACGATGCCTTGGTGCGGCTGGTGCAGGATTTTAACTGCCACTATCCCCTGCTGGCGGGCCATGGCAACTTTGGCTCCGTGGACAACGATCCACCTGCTGCGATGCGCTACACCGAGACCCGCCTCGCGCCGATCAGCCATGAAGCGCTGCTGGGGGAAATTGGCGAAGATACAGTCGAATTTGCGGAAAACTTCGATA
>JAAUQQ010000210.1 GCA_012032745.1 Synechococcales cyanobacterium RM1_1_8 | reverse complement strand
ATCCGTTACATCTACCGTCAAATTCCCCATAGTCAAGGTTCGGCTATCCGATGCGATCGCGGGGAACCTCTGCAAACAGATTGATCCCAGGGGTTAGCTCGGCTTCTAGAATGGGGACAACGTATAGCGCAGGCATTGGTCCATCCAGTTGGCCTGCCCCCCAAGAACCCATGCCAATCAAAGACGATCCCCGTAAACCTCGCCGGTTTTCCTTTGGCAACCTGTTCCTGCCCATTGCAGGGCTGATCTTCGCTGCCAATATTTTCTTGCCCAGCCTGCTGGGACCGCAAATCCAGCGGGTGCCCTACAGTCTCTTCATCGATCAGGTCAATGACGGTGAAGTTTCCCGCGTTTCGGTCGGCCAAAATGAAATTCGCTACCAGTTGCGCGGCGAGACCGGCCAGGAGGACGTCGTCCCCGGCCAGGTTCTGAGCACGACGCCCATTTTTGACATGGAGCTGCCCCAGCGCCTAGAGGAGCATGGCATTGAATTTGCCGCCATGCCCCCGCCGAAGAATCGCTGGTTTACGACCCTGTTGGGCTGGGTGATTCCGCCGCTGATTTTTGTCGGTCTGTTCCAGCTATTTGCCAATCGCGGCGGCGGCGGCCCCCAGGGTGCCATGTCTTTTACCCGCAGCAAGGCCAAGGTCTATGTGGAAGGCGGTGATACGAAAGTCACCTTTGGCGATGTGGCCGGGGTCGAAGAGGCCAAGGCGGAGCTGACCGAGATTGTCGATTTCCTCAAGATGCCAGAGCGCTACAACGCGATCGGCGCTCGCATTCCCAAGGGCGTGCTGCTGGTGGGGCCACCGGGCACCGGCAAAACCTTGATGGCCAAGGCTGTGGCGGGAGAGGCCGGTGTGCCGTTCTTCAGCATCTCGGGCTCTGAGTTTGTGGAATTGTTTGTGGGCGCTGGGGCCTCCCGCGTGCGCGATCTGTTTGAGCAGGCGAAGAAAAAAGCACCCTGCATTATCTTCATTGATGAGCTGGATGCGATCGGTAAATCCCGTGCTAGCTCCGGTATGTTTGGCGGCAACGATGAGCGGGAACAAACCCTGAATCAGTTGTTAACGGAGATGGACGGTTTTGCGGCGGGGGATGCCACGGTGATCGTGTTGGCCGCCACCAACCGGCCCGAGACCCTGGATGCAGCCCTGCTGCGCCCCGGTCGCTTCGATCGCCAGGTCTTGGTAGACCGCCCCGATCTGTCCGGTCGCCAGGAAATTCTCTCGATCTATGCCCAAAAGGTGAAGTTGAGCGAAGGGGTGGATCTGAAGGCGATCGCCACCCGCACCCCTGGCTTTGCCGGGGCCGACCTGGCCAACCTGGTAAATGAAGCGGCCCTGCTGGCGGCCCGAGGCAATCGCACCACCGTGGACCAAGCAGACTTTAATGAAGCGATCGAGCGGGTCGTGGCGGGCTTAGAGAAGAAGAGCCGCGTCTTGAATGAACAGGAAAAAACCATCGTCGCCTACCACGAAGTGGGCCATGCCCTGGTCGGGGCGCTGATGCCCGGCGGCAGCAAAGTCGCCAAGATCTCGATTGTGCCGCGCGGCATGGCGGCCCTGGGCTACACGCTCCAGTTGCCCACCGAAGATCGCTTTTTGATGAACCAAGCGGAACTCAACGGCCAAATTGCCACCCTGCTGGGCGGGCGGGCTGCGGAGGAAGTGGTGTTCAACAGCATCACCACCGGAGCCGCTAACGATCTTCAGCGGGCCACGGACCTGGCGGAGCGCATGGTCACCACCTATGGCATGAGCCGTGTGCTCGGCCCCCTGGCCTACGAAAAGGGCGGCGGCAATAGCTTTTTGGGCCAGGAGGCGATGAATCCCCGCCGCCAGGTTAGTGATGAGACCGCCAAGGCGATTGATGAGGAAGTCAAAGATATCGTTGAAACCGCTCACCACCAGGCCCTAGACATCCTGCGCAACAACCGGGAGCTGCTGGAAACCATCGCCCAGCAAATCTTAGATACGGAGGTGATTGAGGGGGATAAGCTCCAGGAATTGCTCAGCCAGGCGAGCCTGCCGGAGCCCGTGGCGGCCTAGGACTGGGTGGAGCGATCGCGACCCACTGCCCTCGGGATTCACGGTAGTCTCCTGATCTCCTAGTTTCCCCCCCAAGCCAATCTGCTAGAGCGGCCTGTAAGCCCCCAGTGATGTCGCTGGGGCTTTGGTTTGAGAGGGAATTTGGGGCAGTTTTTCGGAAGCTGGGGGGAGGCTGACGGGAGCTTGGGGGCGATCGCCCGCCCCATCAATCGTCTTTTTTATAACTTTAATTCAACCTGGCAATTCAACCTGGATTGCTCAGTTTCTCCCCAGGCACAAGACCTTTAAAAACAGTGCCACCACCGCAGCAAGATCCCTGAAAGACTTGGAGAGAGGCCAGGGAAATCTCACCCTAAACCCCGCTCTCAACTCAAGCGAGATCTAGCGCTGAGAACAGGTTGATAACGTAAAGTTGAAATATTTTATACTTCGTTCCTTTGAAGGCCCTTTGAAACTTAAATCGGTCTATTTGTTTCTTTCCTGATTGTGATCCGCCCCCTAGAAGCTTGGGATGAGCGTAATTCGCCAACCGGCGTCATTCTCAAACTCAAAGGTGCACAGGCAGTATGGAATCCAATCTCGAAGAGATCAATCTCAAAAAGACCCTTGATACTCTCCTGCGGCGCTGGCCCATCGCTGCCGCTGTCTTTGGCGCTTCCGTTGGTGTCGCTGCCGGGGCTGCATCCCTGCAAAAGCCCGCCTATAGGGCGAGTGGTGACCTGCTATTTGAGGTGGATCGCACCTCCTCCATCTTGCAAGTGGGCAATGTTGATCAGATCAAACCCTTCGCGGATCAATCAAGCCCGCTCAATACCCAATCTGTCATCCTCCAGTCCAATCCGATCTTAGAGGAAGCCATCGCCACCCTGGAACTCAGTGATGAAGAGGGCCAACCCATGCCGCCCGAGGTCATTCGCAGCGGCTTGGAAATTGAGCCGGTCCCCGGCACCGACGTCCTGCGCGTCGGCTTCAACAGCGACAACCCAGAGTTTGCCGCCAGCGTCGTCAATGCTGTGATGCAGTCCTACATTGCCAACAATATTGTTGAGAACCGTGCCGAAACCAGCGCCGCGAGGGAATTTATCCTCGAACAGCTCCCCCGCAGCGAACAGGATGTCAACCAGGCCGCTGAGGCCCTACGAAAGTTCCGTATTGAAAACAAAATTGTCTCTCTGGAGGAAGAATCCAAGCGGATTGTGGACTTGATTGGCAAATTGGATGGTCAAATCACGGATATTCAATCCCAGATGTTGGATTCTGCGGCCCGAGCCACCGAGCTGGGTAGCAAGGCTGGCGTCACCACAGAGCAGGCGATCTTGCTCAGTAACTTGAACCAGTCCGAGGGTGTCCAGACCGCCCTAAAAGAATGGCAGACCGCCAACCAGGCCCTAGCAACGGCTTCGACGATCTATACCGACAGCAGTCCCCAGGTTTCAGCGCTGCGGCGAGAGGAGCAGGCCCTCAAGGCCCTGCTAGAGGCTCGGGTGTTGGAGGTGGCTGGCCCCCGTGCCGGTGCCATCAAGCCAGGAATGCTCCAGGTGGGCGACCTCAAGCAGGAGCTGGCCGCCACCATGGCCCAGGTCGAAACCAATCGCACAGGCCTCCAAGAACAGCTTCGCTCGCTGATGGCGGCTCGGGAAGCCTTTCGCACCCAGGCCAGCCGCATTCCCACATTAGAGACCCGTCAGCAGGAGCTACAGCGCAAGCTCACTGCCACCCAAGCGACCTATGAGAACCTGCTCAGTCGCCTCCAAGAAATCCGCGTGACGGAGAACCAAACGGTGGGCAATGCCCGCATTATTCAAACAGCGAAAGTTCCCAAGGAAGCCAGCCTCAAGAAGCGCAATTTGATGTTGGGGGCAGGAGCATTTTTAGGCATGGCCCTGGGTATCGCTGTGGCGCTATTCATCGACATTTTCGATCGCTCCCTCAAGACTGTGGGCGATGTGAAAGAGCTGTTTGGCTATACCGTCATCGGACTGATTCCCCAATATGGAGCCTTGGGGAATAACCCCCCAGGCAACCAGCAGCCAGGTGATCAGGCCCAGGCTGCTCAGGTTCCAGGCAGCCAGGCTCCAGGTAACCCAGCGCTGGGGGGTGGCACTGTCTCCCCCCGCATTATCATCGCCAACTCACCCCGCTCTTTGATCCATGAGTCCTACCAAATGCTGCGGGCCAATCTCAAGTTCCTCAGCGCGAGCAATCCCCTAAAAAGCCTGGTGATTACGAGTGCGGTGGCGGGGGAAGGCAAGTCGGAGATCTCGGCTAACCTTGCCGCTGCCATGGCCCAGGTCGGGCAGCGGGTGTTGGTGGTCGATGGGGATATGCGCGATCCCTCCCAGCATCACCTCTGGGGTCTGAGCAACCACATCGGCCTCAGCAATGTGATTGTGGGTCAGGGGAGCTTGGCGGAAGCGATTCAGCAGGTCACGCCTCGGCTATCGGTGCTGACTGCGGGGATCAGTCCTCCCAATCCGCTGGCTTTACTCGATTCCAATCGAATGGCTGAAATCGTTGAACATTTGGAAGAGCGCTATGACTGCGTAATTTTCGACACGCCGCCCTTGGCTGGTATGGCGGATGCTGCTGTGCTTGGAAAAATGGTGGATGGGCTGCTGTTGGTGGCCCAGCCTGGCCGGGTCAACGGCGATAGCGCGATCGCCGCCAAGACGATGTTGGAGCGCTCCGGTCCCAACGTTCTGGGGATTGTGGCCAACGGCGTGGATTTGAAACAGAAAACTGATGGCGACTTTTATTACGGCGAGAAGACGGCCTATCACGATCCCTTGCCCAGGGTGGGAAAGCGCGATCGCGCCTTCAGCCAGCCAGGAAATAAGCGCCGCTAATCCGCCATCGTTCCCATCGGTTTTCCCGCTAGAGCTCCATTCCATCTAATTCAATTTTCTGGCAAATTTTGCATCCCTCCTCCCCGCACCGTTCCAACCTGCGTTTGCCATGATCTCGCCCCCCAGAACCGCTTCCCCCCCTCCTCCCCATCCCGTCACCGCGCCGGGAGATTCCTTGCCCCACAATCCTCCACCGCCTCCACCGATTCCCCAGCCCCTGGATCTGGGTTTAGGGCTGTGGGAGCTGCTCCGCGAGGATTGGGAAAGCCATGGCCGCGACTGGTCTCTGCCGGGATTGCGGGCCGTCGCGCTCCACCGATTCGGCGTTTGGCGCATGGGTCTACCCAAGCTGCTGCGCATTCCCGCGACTTGGCTCTACAACCGGCTGTATAACAAGATTCGGAACACCTACGGCATCGAGCTGCCCTACAGCGTTCGTCTGGGTCGCCGGGTGGTAATCGAACACCAGGGAGGCATTATTATCCACGGCTATGGGGCGATCGGGGACGACAGCATCATTCGCCAAGGCGTCACCTTGGGGATGCGTCACCTGGAGCAGCCTTTCGATGCCCCAGAGCTGGGGGCGAGGGTCAATGTCGGGGCTGGGGCTAAGATTTTCGGCAAAATTTCCATTGGCGATGGAGCACAGATTGGTGCCAATGCCGTGGTGTTGAACTCCGTTCCAGCCGGAGCAACCGCCGTGGGAATTCCGGCGAGGATCATTGCCGCCCGCTCGCAGCGCACAACGGACTCCCTGGAGCAGTCCTGAACGAGTTTTTTCCCAACTGAGCTGAAAAAGGCGCGATCGCTGGGGCCGGATGCAGCCCGTGCAACCTGTGTTGACTTTAAATTTTTGCGGAATGAATCACTGTTGCTGGATGAACCATGGCCCTCTACCTGCTGTCTAGTCGTCATCTTGAAGCCTTCCCTCAGATGACAATTGTCTACGATCTAGAAAATATTATGGTCGAAACCTGTGGCGCACAGTTGTTAATGCCCAAGCCACGGGGGATTAAATGTTGGGACTTGAGGCGGCGATCGCATCTCTCTAAGTTTGCCGGACGCATTGCGCGAAAAACCATCGGTGAATATCATCCCATTCAGCTAGATCAAAGCCTTGAACAGACAACTCATCAGCCGGAAAAAAAAGAACCCAGGGTCTTAATGATTATGGCCCTCAATGGCAATGGGCTAGAATTGCTGTCTGCCCTGCCTCGCTGGCGACAGGATTTTGACCTTGTGGTGGCCTATGTGATTGATTGTTGGATGCTAGAGACCCTCCCTGCCGCCACCCAACAGCTCGATCACCTCTTCATTCCCTACCCAGCCCTAAAGTCACAGGTTCAGGCCTGCTGCAAGCCCACCGTTTCAGTGCTCCCCCTGGGGTTTGATGTGCTCAACCACGGAAGAGGTGTAGGGCTACGCTCCATTGATGTCATGAGCTATGGGCGTACACCAGCGCTATACCATCGGCAGCTCATGGAGCTAGCTGCCGGTTCACCAAGGGAGCTATCCTACTATCGCCAGATTTTAGAGGCTGGCGAAATCTTACCGACCCAACAGTACGGCCTTTTTCGCCATGACTACCAGCACCGTCTTCAGCTCAACCAAATGTTGCGCCACAGCAAGATCGTCTTAGCCTTTGAAAACCTCTATACAACTCGCCTGAGCCAGCAACCTGGCAGCCACATCACCCAGCGTCTGCAAGATTCCATCGTCACTACCCGCTGGTTTGAAGGGACCGCCTGTGGTTGCGTCCTGGTTGGAAAGCGCCCTCAATCTAGCGTCATGCATGACTACCTGGGGTGGCCAGATTCAAGCTTAGAATTACCCGACGATGCGGTTGAGGGTGTCGCATTTCTCCGGAAAATTCTAGGGCAGCCGAAGCGCCTCCAAACCATCAGCCAGCGAAACTATAGCCAAAGTTTACGGTTCAACGATTGGCGTCTTCGCCTTCGTTCCTTGTTCGAGCAAATCTCACTGCCTGTGCCCCCAGGCTTGAAGATTTCCCTAGAACAGCTAGAGCATTGCTATCAGCAACAGGAGCGGATATTCGCATCAGATCCAGCCATCGAGGCCCAAGCCAGCCTAGGCTGAGAACTCGGATCAAAATTGAGCCTTGATTTTTCAAAAACCTGCTTTCTTACCCCAAAATCAGGACATTCTTGGCTTCTTCCGTGATATTTCCATCAACACTGTAACTGCGATGAAGATGAGCCAGATAGAGACGCTGTTGGCATTTTGTGGCATGGCATTTTTTATGTCGCCCTTTCCCACGGAGATTGTGCCATCGAGCCTCGTTAGCCTTTACCGCTACGGAGTCTGGGGTCTTTCTACACTATTTGTATTGATCTACCATCGCCGTGCACTGTTTGTGGCTCGCTGCGATCTATTCCTATGGGGGGTTGTAGCACTCCAGCTTCTATCGTTTATCTGGTCTATCAATCCAGCTCACAGCATAGACAAAGGCCGGGAAGTGATTCAGATGGCGACGTTCTCCCTATTTGTGGCAACTCGTTTTAATCTCAAGCAGCAGGTCGAGATCATTGCAGCAAGCTGTGTTTCATGTGCGGTTCTAAGCCTATTACTCGGCCTGGCAATGCCCGGCGTGGGCATCCATGGCTTTGATCATCCCGGCGCTTGGAAAGGAATTTTTGACTATAAGAATACCCTTGGCAGCTATATGGTTCTTGGCGCTTCAACCTGCTATTTGATAGCAATTGATCGGGAGGCTCCATTCAAGCTAGCTTGGCTGGGAGCTGCGCTCTGTAGCGTGATGACTTTGCTATCTACCTCTAAAACAGCATTGGTGGGAATGTTTCTGTCATTGGGGGTTGCCTATCTCACTCAAAAGTTTCGATGGCGTGGTCGATTGGCGGTTATCCTGATCGACTTTGGTGTGGTCGTTGCGACAACTTTGGGCGGTTTTATTACAGTGAGCTGGGTCCGCTTGCTGGCCGGGCTGGGCAAGGATCCAACTTTGACAGGGCGTATCCCTATGTGGAATGTCATGATCAGCTACATTCAAGAGCGACCCATCTTAGGCTATGGGCGTGCAGCATTTTTTGGGCCAGGCAGTCCCTATCCTGCCATTGTGGGGCGAGCGGCTTCGGAGTCCTTTGTGGTTCCCCATGCTCACAATGGATTTATTGAGCTGGCACTGGATGTTGGTCTGTTGGGGCTGGGGCTGTTTATTGTCAGTTTTTTGATTGCCTATTTCCGCTCAGTTGGCCGTGCCTTTGTCCATCAAAATGCAGGCGATCTTTGGCCAGTTGTGCTTTTTACGCTCATGTTATTCAACAACATTACAGAGAGCTTTTTACTACGCATGACCAGCATCTATTGGGTGATGTTTGTGACGACGGCATTGACCTTGGCCAAGCCCCAGCGCCAGAGGCAGCCTGAGCTGTTGCGATCGCCCACACCTCCCCCCACCGGTGCTCCAGCGCTGTAACTGGTCCAGGCCGGTCCAGGCCCGGCATAGAAAAGGGTTGAGCTCCCCGGAACCTCTCCCTCCCTTCAGATTCCGTCTCACGCTTTTGGATTGGTGCTTTGCATGTCTATTCGGCTGTTTCTTAAAACACTTGCTCCGGGCCTAATGGGGATATCCCTGACGGTCTCCCTGGCGGGCTGTCGCTGGATCTCCAGCACAGGGTCAGCCAAAAGTCTGGTTGCCGCCGAGCCTTCGGGCAATGCTTTAACGGCAGAACCTGGGCCAAGCCTGGGCCAAATCTATGCTGTGCAGTCCCATATTTTGGCCCTAGAACTTGAAGTTGGTGAGGTCAGCTACGGCCAACAGCACCCCTATCGAGCCCAGGCGGGCGATCGCATCGATCCAGATGAGTGGGGCCAGCGCTGGTTGAGTCGCCGAGGCCAAATCCTCGGCCTGCTGGTGGAGGGCGATCGCCTGCTCTACGGCTTCGATCGCTACCGG
>JAAUQQ010000209.1 GCA_012032745.1 Synechococcales cyanobacterium RM1_1_8 | reverse complement strand
TTCTCCCCCAACCCCTCCTTCCTGCCCGCGCTCCTCGCGCGGGCGTTCGGCGGGCCGCCGCATGCGGCGGCATTTCCCGCCTCTCCCACGAGGGGAGAGGGGAGCAACGCGCAGCAAGCTTGACACGGCACCTGCCGTGCATCTCACGCCCCGACATGTCGCAATGAAGCCCCTCTCCCCTTGTGGGAGAGGGGGTTGGGGGAGAGGGGGGTAAAACTTACGCCCGCGTCTACTAGGTGGTGACCCGGTGCAAAACCAGAGCAGCCCTGGCCCTGGGATTTCCCTCCTCGGTCAGGCAAATTTTCCGAGGCTGGGCGATAAACTAGGCAGAGCAACTTCCCATGATCGCTGGGGCGCTCCATGGGCGATGCCCCGTGAGCGATGCCCTGCTCTTGATCGACCCCTGGTTTGTGATGCAATCAGGCTCCCCTGAGGTGTGAATGGCTTCGCCCCCCGATGTTCCTCCAACGCCTATTCCTCCAACCGGCCCTGCCGGTCTGCCTTCTGGCCCCCGCAACCGCCCACCCAACAGCCGGGGATCCTGTCTCGGCAGAAGCCTGCGCTGGCTTGCGCTGCTGGGCCTATTGCTGGCGGGGGCGGGGGGAGTGGCCAGTTGGTTCCTCTGGCGCTATGTCCACCGCGACCTGGCCCCCCAGATCGAAGATCAGTTGGGCAATATTCTCCAGCGCCCGGTGGAGCTGGGGGAGCTGGAATCGGTCACGCCCTACAGCATTGAGTTTGGACCTTCAACGATCGCCCCCACCGCCACGGATGGCGATCGCCTCACCACCGAAGGCGTTCTGGTCAACTTCAACCTCCTGGAGCTGCTGGCCACGCGGGGCAAACTCAAGCTCAATGTCACCCTCCAGGAGCCGGATCTCTACTTGGAGCAGGATGCCGATGGCAATTGGGTGGCCACCGACCTGAACATCCAGCCCAGCAGCGGCCCCCTGGAAATCTCCCTCAACCAGCTCCAGCTCCAGGGGGGCGACGTGGTGGCCGTGCCCTACGGCGAAGAGGGCCTCGACCCCGAGGCCAAGGTCAACCTGGGCGATGTCACAGGCCGCTTGACCACCCGCGATAACGGCCAACAGTTTAAGTTTGAAGCCAATGGCCAGGTGATCGGGCCGGATGGCAAGGCCCAGGCCCGCATCGGCACCAATGGTGCAGTGGATCTATCCCCCACCCCGCCCGGCCAGAAAAAACCGTCCTCCCCTGCCAAGCCCGCTGCTGCCCCCGAAATCGCTCTCAATATCAAAGGCCGCGATCTGTTGGTCAGCGATGTCAAACGGCTGCTGGAAAACAACATCACCATTCCAGAATCGGAGTTCGCCCAGGGCCGCTTGGATGCCGACCTCAAGCTGATACTGCTGCCCAACCAAGAGGCCCAGGTGGCGGGCAAGGTCGATTTTCGCGATGTGACCGTGACGGTGCCCCAACTGCCCCAGCCGGTCAGTCAGGTCAAAGGCAGCTTGACGATCAAGGATTCCGATATCCAGCTCCAGACCGCCACGGGCCGCTACGGGCCGCTGCCGATCCAGGCCCAGGGCCTGATCGACCTGAAGCAGGGCTACCAGCTCACGGCGCGGGTTGATGCCTTTGAGCTGCCCCAGGCGATTGACTTCCTGGAGATTGACCTGCCTGCGACGGTGGCGGGTCGGGCAAGGGTGCAGGACATTGTGGTGACGGGGCCACTGGAGACGCCGCTGATTGTGGGCCAGCTCGATGCCATCAGCTCGGTGGTGGTCGATGGGAAGGTGCCGTTTAAAAGCGCAGCCAGCCGATTTACCTTCCAGGATTCTGTGATTGGTCTCCAGGAAATCCGCGCCGTGCCGACCTCCGGCGGACTGATCAGCGGCAGCGGTGAGATTGTGCTCAGCGGTGGCAAGGCGGGCAAGGATGGCCGCATTCGCCTCGACACCAGCGCCGATGGCCTCTCCGGCGATGATCTGGTCAATCTCTACAGCCAATCGACCCAGCCCTTTCGCATTGGCCCGGTCAATGCCCAGGCCCGCATCGAAGGCCCGTTGACCGCCGCCAAGACGGTGATTCGCTTCCAGGCCCTGAAGGGCGACTATCCGGCGCGGGGGCAGGTGGCGATCGCCGATGGCAAAATCGACATCCAGGATGTGGTCGTCCGGGCCGGGGGCGGCGTGGCGCGCGGCGGAGCGGAGCTCGTTGGAGAGCGGCTGCGGGGCCGGGTCCAGCTTGCAGGCATCTCCCTCGCCCAGTTTTCCGATGAATTGCGGGGGAACCTGGAAGGGGATTTTACGTTTTCCGGGCCACTGGATAACCTAGGGCCAGACAGCCTCCGGGCGGAGGGCATTGCCACCCTGTCCGAGGGAATTTCCCTGATCAACGAGCCCCTGACGGCGCGGGTCAACTGGGAGGGGGACAAGCTGCGCATTGGGCGGGCAGCGGCGGCGGGCTTTGAGGCCAGCGGCCTGGTCTATGCATCGTTTGATCAGGGCTTTGCCATTCGTCGGCTGGATCTGGATGTGAATGCCCAGGGGCTGGAACTGGCCAGCCTGCCCAACACCCTGGGCTTTGACCTGGAGGCCTTGCCCGTGGCGCTGGCGGTGGGCGGCACCGGCAGCTTTCGCGGCAAAATCACCGGCAAGCCGGAGCTGCCTCGGGTGGATGGCTTCGTGGCCCTGCGCCAGTTCCAGGTAAATAAATTTCCCTTTGAATCCAGCTTGGATGGCTCCCTGGCCTATACCTCGGCGGGGGTGACGCTGAACCTGTCGGGCCAGGGCGCGCGCATCGCCCTCGATCTAGATCCCGAGTTCAAACCCCGCAGCTTTTGGGTCAGCCAGGGGACGGCGATCGCCCAGGGCCAGCGCATCGGCCCGGATCAGCTCCAGGTCACCCTGGCTGACTTTTCCCTCGCCGCCCTGGATTTCAAACCGGCACCCAACATCTCAGCCCTAGGCGACGTCGCCTCCAGGGGACGGCTTCAGGCAGCATGGTGCTCAGCCTCAGCCCCCTGAGCGCCGATGGCAGCCTCACGGTGGACCAGCCCAGCCTGGGCACCCTGCGCGGCGATCGCTTCAACGGCGACTTCAGCCTGCGGGACAACGTTGCCTCCCTCACCAATGCCTCTCTGACCCAAGGCCCCAGCCGCTACGAGGTCACCGGCAGCACCCGGCTGGGCAAGGATCCCAGCTTTGAGGCTCGTTTGGCGATCGTCGAGGGCGACACCCGCAGCATCCTGCAAACCCTCCAGTGGTTTGACTTTGCCGATGTGGCGCGGGGCCTGGCCGCCCCCACCTACGGCAGCGCCGAGGATTTGCAGGTGGTGCCCGTGGGCCTGCCCGAAGCCCCCTTGATCAGCCAGCTCCAGCGCTTCTCAGAAATCGAAACCCTGGTGGGCCAGGCGCTCCAACGCCGCCGGGAAGAAGAACGCATCCCCGACCTCGCCGACCTCAGTGGCCAGTTCAGCGGCGGCATCAACCTCAGTGGTTCCCTTAGCCAGGGCATCAAAGCAGACTTCAAAGTTCTGGGCGAGGATTGGCAATGGGGGAAATATGGGATTGATAGCGTCCTGGTCGAGGGCGAATTTGTCGATGATGTGATTACCTTCCAGCCGGTGCGTGTCGAAGCTGGGGAGACCGTGGTTTCCCTCACGGGGCAGTTTGGCGGCGAGATTCAACAATCGGGCCAGCTCCGGGCTGAAAACGTGCCGGTGACCGTAGCCCGAAATTTTATTGAACTGCCGGTCGCCCTGGCCGGAAATATTGACATGCAGGCGGTCGTTTCGGGCGAGGCGGGCAACCCCAATGCCGTGGGACAGATCAATCTGGACAATGGCAGCATCAATGGCACCCCCGTCCAAACTCGCCAAACGGGCTTCAACTACGGCAATGCCCGGCTGGGCTTTGGCGGCATCCTGGAGCTAAACGGGCCGGAACCCGTGGTGCTGCGGGGCAGTATTCCCTACGCCTTGCCCTTTAGCAAAGTCCAGCCCGAGAATGACACCCTCAGCATCAACGTCAGCGTCAAAAACGAGGGCTTGACCCTGCTGGACCTGCTGACCAGCAATCAGCTCCGCTGGCTGGGGGGCCAAGGGGATGTTCAGCTCTCCATTGGCGGCACCCTGGCCAAACCCATTGCCACGGGCACAGCGCTGTTTGACAAGGCTGCCATCGCCGCTCAGTTTTTAGAGGATGCGCCCCTGACGGAGGTGTCCGGACGGGTGCGGTTTGAGGGCGATCGCATCCTCGTCGATGGTCTCCAGGGCCGCTTCAGCGATGGTGCGGTGACGGCCCAGGGTGAGCTACCCCTCGCCACCGCTGCCCAGGTCGAAAACCCGCTCCAGGTGGGCTTCACCAACCTCGACCTCAACCTGCGCGGCCTCTACCGGGGCGGAGCCCAGGGCAATGTGGTGATTCGAGGCAACAGCCTCAGCCCAGAACTCAGCGGCGAAATCCAGTTAGCGGATGGCCAGGTGCTCCTGCCTGACAGCGCAGCCAGCCCAGGCCCCTCGACCCCCACCGCACCGGGGAATGTCCCGCCCGCTGACAGGGGCGGCATTAATGTGGGCAGCGGCACCATTGCGATCGCTCCCCCACCTTCGAACAGCTCAAACTCACCCTGGGCAAAAACGTCAAAATCGCCCAGCCGCCAGTCTTTAGCTTCTTTGGGGAGGGCGACCTCGCCCTGACCGGCAACCTGGACGACCCACGCCTCGCGGGAGCAATCCGGCTCACCCGAGGCGAAGTCAATCTCTTCACCTCCCAATTTTCCCTGGCAACCCGAGAAAACAACCTCGCCCGCTTCGATCCCAACAATGGCCTCGACCCAGAGCTAAACATTTTCATGGCCACCGCCGTCACGGAATCCTCCCGCCGCCGCAGCGCCTTTGAAACCACCTCCACCTCAGAGATCCAAGACCGCAACCCAGCGGAGTTAGGCTCCCTGCAAACCATTCGCATCCGCGCCACAATCGAGGGCCCAGCCAGCCAACTGCTAGAGAACATTACCCTCAACAGCTCCCCCAGCCGCAGCCAGGCCGAGATTGTCTCGCTGATCGGCGGAGGCTTCGTCGATACCCTGGGCCGGGGCGGCGACAGCACCCTGGCCCTGGCCAACCTGGCGGGCTCAGCCCTGCTCGGCAATATCCAAGGGGTGATTAATAATGCCCTGCGCGGCCCCGTGGAGCTGCGCCTCTTTCCGACGGTGGTGGAATCGGGCGATCGCAAATCCAAAGCGGGCAGCGAAGGCAGCAACAGCAGCGATGCCAACGATCCCAGCTCCAGTGTCTTCGCCCTCGGAGCCGAAGTCGGCGTCAACATCAACAACAGCACCTCCTTCTCCGCCCTGCGCCTGCTCACGGTAGACCTGCCGACCCAGTACAACCTGCGCTATCAGCTCAACGACAACTTGACCCTGCGGGGCACCACGGACCTCCAGGGGGACAACCGCTTCGTGGTCAATTACGAAGCGCGGTTCTAGGGCTTTCAGTTCTTCACTTCCACCATTTCCACAATCCGACCGCTGTAATCCTTCAGCAAGAAATTCAGCGGTTTTTCGCTGCGAATTTTGTACTTCAGGCCTCGGGTTTGGATGCGCATCAGCAGGCCATCGAGGCATTCGCGATCGAAACAGACATGGCGCTGGCGGTCCTTTTGGCCCAGGCTGGCCCCAGCGATGATGTGGAGCTGGGTATTCTTGCGCACTGATACCAAAGCCCCTCCGCCACGGGAGCGCCCCCGCCCCCCAGGGAAGCAGCAGGTCGGGTCATGGCGCTGGAGCTCAGATACAGCGGGTCCATGCCCGCCCCGCCCAGGCTCTGCTCATAGTTGTAGTAATAGTGCAGGGGCACCTCCGCTGCGGGCAAATTGAGCATCCCCTCATAGATATCCCGCGCTAGGCCCAGATCAGAAACCATGATTGTGTGGACCTTGGGCGCACTGGTCAAAAACATCCACATGGCCCCGGCATAGGCCATCAGCAGCACGACCATGATGCCTTGGGTGGACATTAAGCCATCTAGGGTGGGCAGCAGCGAGGCAAGGGTGAAGGATGTAAGCATAGATAGAAGAAAACGTGGGCCAAGCTTGGGCCAAATTCTCGGGGGTGCGATCGCGGTGGGTCGCCGAGAAACGCAACTGCTGAGCAATCTGCGCCCTGGCTCCCCGCCTGTCGCTTAATCTTAGCGAATTGGCGACGGCCCTTCCGGAGAGTCTGGGCGGTGGATAGCCGATCCGGTTGGGCATTCTTAAATTAGGCCGCCGCAGAATTATGGTTTGTGCAAGGAATGGGCGGCCTGGGTCAGGGAAAAATCACCACTCTTCTTTATCCCTGTTTAGTCATGACTCAACTTGATGGCGATCGCCTCCCCCAAATCCTCACCGCCCTAGAGCAACAGCTCGCGCACCAAAACGACCTCCTAGAGCGCATTGCCCTTGCCCTGGAGCAGTCCGAATTCGCCCTCCCAGGCGGTTCTGCTCCCGGTTCCTCCAGCGGCCCCAACTACGAAGTCTGCCTGAGTCAATTCAAAACCTTCGACTGGGCCAGCATTGATGCCACCGTCGAATATGCAGACTCAGATGGCGTCGCCACTGTGATTTGGCGCGGCCACCGCTACGTCCGCCGCAGCGCTGAGAACAAGTTCAAACCGGCAATCTGGTTCAGCCGCTCCACGGGCCGCGATGATGAGGGCAACGTGCGATATGCCAAGCTGGCCACCTTCAGCCTGCGCCCCAAAGCCGAGCCCCTGCCCAGCAAAGTCAAGGATATGCAGGCTTCATAAGGCCCGATCCGTTTCTGGTAGACGGTATAGATCGGCCAGAAACGCCATTCGGCACTGTTCTGTCACGGGGTGATAGAGGCTTGTAACCCTTGCATATCGAGGGATTGTCAGATTTTTAGAGAACGCTGTCAAAAAGCCTCGGTGCAAGGGGTTTAAGAGTTCATCACCCTTTGGGCGAACAGTGCCGTCCATTGCAGCGAGGTGTTAGCCTGCTGTAAGCTTAGGTCCAGAGCAGCGGACTGCCCGTATTATGAGCTATCGCGACATTATTACGATTGAGCCTGATAAGCGGGGTGGCAAACCCTGCATCCGCCGGATGCGGATTACGGTCTATGATGTCTTCGGTTGGTTAGCGTCTGGTATGTCTACTGCTGAAATTATTGATGATTTTCCAGAATTGGCAGAAACTGACATTAGGGCCTGCTTGGAGTTTGCCGCTGATCGCGAACATCGTTTAGTCGCCTCGGTGAGTGCTGATTGAAACTACTGTTCGATCAAAACCTTAGCCGTAAGCTGGTTGAGCGGTTGGCTGATATTTTTCCTGAATCCAGCCATGTCCAATTTCACAACCTAGCTGAGAGGATGTTTGAGAATAGCTTTGGCTATAGCTAATAGTGCCCACAGCCCGTATTTTTGCTTAAAAAATCGGGCATAGTCTAGCCTGTTGGGTATAAAATTGCTGGCCTGGGCGAATTCTCAAACATCCTCTGAGAAAACAGATACTGAGATTTGGGAATTTGCTAAGCTCAATGACTTCTGTATCGTGACGCAAGATGCAGATTTTCCTGAAAGAATTCGGCTTTATGGTTCTCCACCCAAAGTTGTTTGGCTCCGATGTGGAAATGTACCAACGAGAGAAGTTGAGAATCTGATTCGCTCTGGTGCAGCAGCCATTCAAGAGCATTTAAGTAACGACCAAATTCACTGTTTAGAGTTGCATTGACGTGGTATCGACTTTCCTTATCATGATATTTGCTAACGTTAAGCTGAGCGGCGGTCAGAATCATGAAATCATGACTGAAATTTTAAATCCGTCCGCTCCTGCGTAGTGTTAGCCTGTCTGCTAATCTCCACTGATTTCAACCAACTGTTCACCAGCTCTCAAAAGTTCCAACGCCGTGGGCAATGTCTTGACTAAGATTTCACGTAAACGGGAATTTGAAGTGTTTCCGCATGTTAACCAAATAATCTGTGGAGGTGAGCTAAGCCGCTCAACCAGGCTGACAAAATCACTATCTTTTGTCATTAAAATAACATTCTGAACCTTGGCAGCTTCAAAAATCTCTAAATCTTCAGCATCTCTCAACCCAACATCGCGTAAAGCTAACGCAGTTACCCCAAATGTTACAGTTATCCATGTTGCAATTGAGGGTGAAAGGTGTGCATCTATCCAAATAATCATGCGACTAATACTGGATGATTCAGTTTGTATGATGCATAAGAAAGTGCTGCTTTTAAATCATCTGATTCCAAATCAGGCATCTCATCAAGGATTTCTTTAGCGCTAAGCCCAACTGCGAATAAGTCTAAAATATCTGACACACGAATCCTCATACCTCTAATGCAAGGACGACCACCACATTGCTTAGGATTAATTGTGATTCTTTCAGATAATAGAGCAAGCATTTGAAGTAACTCTGAGATAACTAATTGCAGAGTCGCTGTGCTCTCGAACAAGATCAATAGCAACTCTGCACTATTCTTGCCTAAATTATAGCATTCCCTTACCTCTTAAAAATGCTATAGCAGTTGCTAAAACTTCATTCTGGCCAAATCGATTACCAAATCGAGAATCAGACCAATGGTAATCAAGTAAGTTCCCTTGATCATCATATTTCAGAGTTGCGTGAGGATATTCATCACGCTGCCCAGCTTGACGCATTAAAATTTCTCCTCTGTTGGTGACCTTTGCTTCCCAGTCACTATCTACAGGCTCCTATCGACTCACTACTTTATCCTCCAAACAAAGATTTTTCTTCAAGCAAGATGTTTCATCCTGATATTAGAATGCCCAGAGTCGCGGTCTAACGATTGAGTTCAGCGGCGGCAAGTGACTTGAGCTTTCCAACCAACCATCTTTATTCCGCCGCTGCA
>JAAUQQ010000208.1 GCA_012032745.1 Synechococcales cyanobacterium RM1_1_8 | reverse complement strand
CGGTGAGTGCTGGAGGCTTGCTCATCTAGGGCAACGAGCTGTACCCGGCCCTGTCTGATTTGGAGCTGGAAGCTGAGCTTGCCACTGGGCGTGGTGGGGACAGCCTGGCGGATGGCCTGTTCGAGCTGGGCGATCGCCGCTGCATCCAAGCCCTCGGCTTCCACGGTTACGGTTCGTCCGGGCAAGGTCTGTCCGGGCAAAGTCTGTCCAGAACTAGATCGCCCCGGAGTTACAGTCGGAGGGCGGCCTGGGGAGACACCCCCAGTCCCAGCCCTGCTGCCACCCGTCTGGGGCAATCTAGCGGTGTTGGATCCTGGGGAGGGAAGGGGACGAGCGGAGGCAGGGAACGGCGCTGCCGATAGCCGCCGCTGGCTGGATAGGGCGGGAGACAGGGCTGCGACCTCGGCTTGATCTGCCCCGAAGATGCCTTCATAGCTCACCCCTTCGGGCAGCTCCACCGGCACCTGCACTTTTCGTCTTGTGCCATCCGCATCCACCCGCACCTCCTCGCTGACGGCGACAAAGGCGGTGTATTGGGAGAGTAGGCGATAGGCTAGGGCTGTGGTGGTGACGGCTTCTACTCCGGCGGTGGTTTCGTTGCCATAGAGGTCGTTCATCAAATCCTTGATCCGTGCCCGGCCCCAGAGCTGGGCGATGGCTGGATTTTGGCCTGAATTTTGGCCTGAATTTTGGCCTGAATTATTCAGTTCAGGGCTGGTCTGGCCTGGTCTGGCCTGGCCAAAATCCACAGCCAGGCTCTGGCGGTAGCGCTGACCATTGGCGAGGCGGCCTGAGATTTCTAGGTTGCCCGATTGGGCGGCGGCCTGGCGACCATAGAACACCAGCGGTTGCTGATCGAATAGATCGGGCAGCCGCTGGGGATAGATCTCCGGCGCTGCACCGGGGCCAGTCCAGTTCACCTGGAGCTCGGTGAGCACGGGGCGGTTAATTTGCTTGAAAAAGCGCTCCACAACGGGATCTGGATTTTCATCCTGGCGCACGATCTGGGTGGTGCCGCGACCGACTTCCCCGAGGCGGTTGAGCAGGAAACGGTTGGTGGAGCTGCCGACGCCGAAGCTGTAGAGGCGGTTGCCGGGTTTGAGCTGTTGTTGGACAGCGGCGATGATTTCGCGATCGTTGCCAATGTAGCCATCTGTGAGCAAGACCACCGATCGCAGCCGATTCTCCCGCGCTGGGGGAAAGGCCATGACGGCGTTGATGCCATTCATCAGCTCAGTGCCGCCGTTGGCTTCTAGGGCTTCGACATAGCTCAACGCCTGGGCCCGATTGGCAGCGGTGTTGGCCAGGGGCTGGGTCGAAAGCTGGGTGGCCGTGTTGGCAAAGTCGATGATCGTGAAGGTGTCATCGGGGTTGAGCCCAGCAATAAAACGGCGCATCAGGGCCTTGGATTGGGCCAGGGGAGCCCCCTGCTGGGAGCCGGAGGTGTCCATCAAAAAGACCACATCCTTGGCGGTGATTTGATTGGGGGCATAGTCCAGGGCAGGCAGCAGATAGGCGGCGAAGTGGCCCCCGCGATCGTCGGCTTGGCTGAGCAGGGTGGCTTGGGTGTCTTTGCCGGAGACGCCATAGCGCAGCACGAGGTCTTTGTTGGGGATCTGATCGCCCTCGGCCAGTTGCACCCGCACCTGGCTATCGCTGTCTCGGTCTACCTGAATTTTGTGGGAGGTGGATTCCACGCCCTGGATCGGCACACCGGCATCAATTTTGAGGCTGAGGCTGATGTCGTGGCCGGAGCGGCTGCCGGGCTTGAGTACGGGGGGAGTGATGCGATCGCCATCGCCCACCTGGTCCGTATCGCGGCTGCCGGGCTCCAGGGGCTGACCGGGAATGTAGCGGGGGCCAACCACCATGGGGAAGACAAACTCATAGTTGCCCCCTTCAAATTTGAGCGAATGGCTGTAGCGGATCGTGACTTCGATCGTTTCGCCGGGGCGGATATTGGCCAGGGACTGGGTAAAAATGTTGGCTCGCTCCTGTTCTAGGAGCCCGGCGGTGCGGCCCTGGGCCAGGGCTTGGTCATAGATTGCCTGGGCTTCTTCCCGACGCTTGATTTCGCCTTGGATGGTGCGATCGCCCAACCGAATCTCCATTTCATCCACCGCCGCCTCATCGGGCAAGGGAAAGACATAGACCGCCTCCAGGGGCTGTTCAAAGGGATTGGTAAACCGCTGGGTCACCGCCACCCGCGTCACATTGCCCTGGATCTCGGCTTGGACATCGGTGTGCTCCAGGGGAAAGGCCTGCACTGGGCCATTCGACTCCGGGCTACCCAGCGCGGACTGGCCCTGGCCACGCACCAGCAGGCCGCTGGGGGGCATCGGTTCGAGCTGGGTGCTGCTGTTGTCCATGGCTAGAAAGGGTTGGGAGGGGTTGATAGGGCTGGCCTGGTGCGGGATGCTGTGGGGCGGGCTAATTTGGCGATTGTGGGCCTGGCCAAAACCGAGCTGGGAGGCGATGACGGTCATGATGTTGCCCTTGGAGGCAGCGGGGGAGGCAGCGGGGGAGGCAGCGGGGAGGCGAGCTGAAGCCTAGCCTGACTGGACTGGGCCCAGAAGCTAGTGCCACTGATGAGCAGCAGAGCGATCGGCAGGGAGAGCAGTTTCATAGGTGAAGAGGAATTGTCCAGCAGTGCCAGGCCAAGCGTCCGGCTGCGAATATGGCCGTAGTCTGTCACATCAGCCTGGCCCAGTTGAGGGGGGTTACCAAAATGGAAACAACCTGAAAACGGCTTGGCAACGGCGGCTGGGTCAGGCCAATTCCCTGGGGCTATCCCCTATCCCAATGCTCCTAGAACGAAGCCCAGACCCCGCCCACCAGCAACAACACCAGTCCCAGGCCTGCCATGGTTCCAACCCAGCCCAGCAGCGCCGTGGCATAGCCGCCAATGCGATCGCAAACACAAATTGCAGCAGGCCCAGCATCAGAATCGCCAGGGGCACCAGCACCAGCAAGAGCTGGAAAATCGTCCCTGCCAACCGCAGGGCTAAGTTGTATTTCGGATATTGCGCCATGACTCAAGTCCGGTAGACCGCTGCCAAAGTCCTTGGTATTGACCGAGATTGCTCCCGAGATTGCTGCCGATACCCAGGCTCGGTGCGGTGAATGGGATAGTCCGATCGCTCGGAACTTCTATGACGATCTCCAAGGGGGGGCGTTCCGGTTTCGGCCGTTAACCCAGAATTCGTCATTAACCTTTACTTGAACAATTTGGTTTGCGTATGGCCGAAGCCGTCTAGGGCGAGTCATCCCAGCCCAGGCTCGGTATTCTGAGAGAAGTTTCCCTAGGAGGCGTCCCATGATCAAACCCAAACGATTTCGCCGCTTGCCAGAATGTGACACCTGCCTGTTCTATACAGGGGACCTGATGCAGCTCTGTCCAATTCACCCGGAGGGCTGCCAGGCCCAGAGCTGCCTAGACTATCGCCATGACATTCGCGCTGAGCTCTACTGGCAGGAATTTTTAGGCCTGGAACCGCTCGTGGAAGAGGAGGAGGAGCAAGCCTAGGGGCCGCTATGATAATTGCCGCACCCCTGCGATCAAGCCCTGGGTGACGCGGGCAAAAAAGTCTAGATTGAGGGTTTCAATGCGATCGCTCCCCCGGTGATAGTGAGGGTTTCTCAGATCCGCCGTATCCGTCACCATGGCCGCATTACAGCCACAGTCCCAAAAGGCAGCATGGTCGCTATCCCGCAAACGCGGCAGCCATTCCCCCCGCTGGGGCACGGGCAAGAGGGAAGTGGGCACCCCGGCCGCCTGGAGCGATCGCTTCAGCTTCCACAGATCCCCCATCGCCCTGGGATTGCCGACCAAGGCCAAGAAATTGCCCTGCTTGGGATAGAGATACTTCATCCAATCCGCTGGATAGCGCTGGGGCGCGGGGCTGCAATAGCCCAACATCTCCAGCGACAGCATCAGCCGCAGAGCGCCTTCCTCCTCGGCCATGAGCTGGGCATGGACCTGGCTGCCGAGACGGCCATATTCTTCCGCATCGAAGGCGACCAAACGCAACGGCACCACAGCGGGCTGGACCGCAAAGGCAGCGGCCATGGCCAGCAGCGCTGCCACACCCGTGCCGTTGTCATCAGCGCCGGGGCTGCCGTGGACGGCATCGTAGTGGGCTCCAATCAGAACAGGGTCGAGGGAAGAGGGATCGCCCCCCCCGGCCCGGCAATTCCAACACCAGATTGCAGTAGCCCTGGCCGTTGTATTCAAATTCCTCGGCGGTGACATCGCCCCACTGGCCGAGCTGTTGATCGAGGTAGGCGCGGACGGCGAGGTGGCCCAGGGGGGCAAATAGGGGATCGCGATCGCAGCAAATGGCCTCCAAATGCGCCAACAGCTCGACCTGAAGCTGGGCCTGAAGCTGCTTCGGGGCTGATGAGCTCTGCGAAGAATCTTCGGACCGGCTGTTCAATTCATCCTTGGCCAGGTCCGCACCGCTCATATGCGAATGCCCTTGGAGGCAAACTTGGCAAACAGCATCAGCCCCAGGGCAGTGGCGAGACCGAAGCCCGCGATCGCAATCACCGGGCTAGCCAAATTGCCAATCGCAATCCAAACCAGCGCCCAAATCACCACCAGGGCAAACGTACCATCCTGGCGACGCAGCAACATCAGCAGCCCCAGCTCCGCCGCCACCCCCATCATCACCACCGTCCACAGCAGCGGCGGCAGCCCCCAACCGCCCCAGCCCTGGCTAAACAGCGTCAGAGCCACATTTAATACCGTAGCAATGCTGATCCAGCCCAAATAGAGACTAATGGGGCGGTGGATCAGCCAGCGTTCGGCGCGGGGAATGGGCCGCTCGCGGGGGCTGCCGTCGGCTCCGAGGCGATCGCTCCAGCGGCGGCGGTTGATGCGCAAATAGAAGGCCAGCAGCAACAGCAAAATCTCCACCATGGCCACCAGGGCCAAGATAAATTGCTGGTCCAAAAACAAATAAACCCACAGGCATTGGGCCAGGCTGGCCAGCACCAAAAAATAGCTGTGGGGGTTGAGCTTGGGGTTGCGCCACTGGGCGGGCAAGAGCTGGTAAATACTGAAAGCAATCAGCCCGATGTAGATCAAGGCCCAAATGATAAAGGCTTGGTTGGCCGGGGTGAGCAACACGTCGGCAAACAGCGTATTCGACATCTCCCCCACATTCATGCCGCCGGGGGGATAGCGATTGCTGTAGCCATTGATGGCGATCGCCCCCAGCACAGCAGCCAGGGTGAGGAGGGGTCTAAGCCAGGTCATAGGCGATCGCGGCATTGCAGCCAGATGTTAGAACGCTTTCAACCCTACTCCGATTCTTTCGGCTTAAACAGCCCACCCAGGGTTTTTGATAGGCCCTGACCGAGGCCTTTGCCCAGGGCACCCAGCCCGCCGGCTTGATCGCCAGTTCAATCTCATCCTGCTTCTCGCCCTTGAGGCGATAGCCATATTCCAGCTTGTCCTCATAGCGCTTCAACATCGGCGCGATGCGGAAGGCAGCCTCCAGCAGGGGCTGCTCATTGGCATAGATGGCGCGGCTGACAAAGCGGGACTGTTTGACGGTGATGGCCCCCATTGGCACCCAGTTGGGCTTGCCGATGATGCGCACATAGACCTCATACTCCAGCCCCCCCCTGCTCCTTCATTTTGTCGAACTGCTTGGCGGCCCTGGCCCGCTCCTGGGCGCGCTTGGACTGCTGCTTGGGGGAGGTTGCCTTGGGGGGGCCGAAGCCTTTGGGGGAGGTCATGGAAGTTGGGGGAATGTGAAATGGTGGGGACTGGGTCAGGGGGAGCAGCTCGGGATCAGGGCAGGGCTGACCCGGCGCTGGGTGACGGGCTGTTTGGGTAACCGGTCAGTTTGACTGTAGCAAGCTCTACTTTTTTTTAAGGCGATCGCCGCCAAAATTAAATTGAAATCGTCCGGACAGCGGATTTACTCCCCTTGCGGCCTCAACGTTAAAAAATATTTACAATCTTACCAAATTATTTGTGCGGGCCCCAGGCCAGGGGTACTCAAACCTGATCCTCCTACGCAAAATCCCTTAAACACAGAATCTATGTGGCACAAGGAAGATCCCGATCCACTCAGGGTTTCTCCGGAACTTGCCCCCTCCCGAGTCCCACTGCACGATTCCTAAAAAACTTTTGCAGCAAATTAAACAATTTCAAGTGTGAGCCGCCCTCTATGATTACTGGGTTCCGTCTGTATTGAAGCAACACAAGTCTATGAGCGGCAACGAGTCACGCCTCCAGGCTATTTACGAAATCACGAATCGGGAACCGTTCACCCCGGCACCCTCCGAGAGTTTGGATGAGCTATGGGCAACCAATGTCTTTAGCCTGAGCAAAATGAAGGCGACCTTGCCCAAGGACATCTTCAAGTCCCTAGAGAAGACGATCAAGACCGGCAACAAGCTAGACATGTCCGTGGCAGATTCCGTTGCCTCTGCCATGAAAGAGTGGGCCATGTCCAAGGGCGCGTCCTACTACGCCCACGTCTTCTATCCCCTCACCAACGCCACCGCTGAGAAGCACGACGGCTTCATCTCGCCCCAAAGCGATGGCAGTGTTATTTCTGAATTCTCCGGCAGCCTGCTGGTCCAGGGCGAGCCCGATGGCTCTTCCTTCCCCAATGGCGGCATCCGCGACACCTTCGAAGCCCGTGGCTACACCGCCTGGGATGTCACCAGCCCCGCCTATATCCTTGAAACCGAGAACGGCTCTACCCTCTGTATTCCCACCATCTTTGTCTCCTGGACCGGCGAGGCCTTGGATAAAAAGGTGCCGCTGCTGCGTTCCATCGCCGTGGTCAATAAGGCCGCCAATCGTGTCCTGACACTGCTGGGCAACAGCGAAGTCGCTCCGGTGAACTCTAGCTGTGGTGCGGAGCAAGAGTACTTCCTGGTGGATGCTAATTTCGCTAACATTCGCCCCGATCTCTTGCTCGCAGGTCGCACCCTGTTTGGCAGGCCCCCGGCCAAGGGGCAGCAGTTCGACGACCACTACTTTGGAGCTATCCCGTCTCGCATCCAGCATTACATGCAGGATGTGGAGCGCGAACTCTACAAGCTGGGCATTCCCGCCAAGACCCGCCACAACGAAGTGGCCCCCGGTCAGTTCGAGATTGCGCCAGTCTATGAAATGGCCAACGTTGCCAGTGACCACCAGCAGATGCTGATGACAATTCTGCGCAACACTGCGAAGCAGCATGGTCTGGTTTGTCTGCTCCATGAAAAGCCCTTTGCGGGCATCAATGGCTCCGGCAAGCATGTCAACTGGTCCATTGGCAATGCGACCCAGGGCAATCTATTGGACCCCGGCGATACCCCAGAGGAAAACACTCAGTTCCTGCTGTTTTGTGGGGCGGTCATCCGTGGTGTTCACAAGTTTGGCCCTCTGATGCGGGCGGTGATCGCCAGCGCCAGTAACGACCATCGCTTGGGGGCCAATGAAGCGCCCCCTGCGATTATGTCGGTGTATCTCGGCAGCCAGCTAGAGCAAATCTTTGAGCAGATCAAAGAAGGCAAAATCCAGGGCGGCGAGCATAAGGGAACCTTGGATATGGGGGTTGATACCTTGCCGCTGCTGACGCGGGATGCGGGCGATCGCAACCGTACCTCCCCCTTCGCCTTCACGGGCAACCGCTTTGAGTTTCGTGCCGTGGGTTCCCACCAGTCTGTCTCTGGGCCGTTGGTCACGCTCAACACGATGATGGCTGACTCGCTCAACTACATCGCCGATCAGATGGAGAGCAAAATGAGCGGCGGTGCTTCCCTCAACGATGCCATCCTGGCGGTGCTCCAGAGCATCATGACGGAGCATGGAGCAGCGGTATTTGGGGGCAACGGCTACTCCGAGGAATGGCACAAGATGGCTGTGGAAGAGCGGGGCCTCAAGAACCTGCCCACCACCGCCGACGCCCTGCCCTATCTCCAGTCGCCTGAGGTCAAGGCGTTATTCTCTAGCACCCATGTGCTCTCTCCCGTGGAATTGGAAAGCCGCTACGAGGTCTATGCGGAGCAGTACATCAACTCCATTGATGTGGAAGCCAAACTGGTGGCCGAGATTGCCAAGACCCGGATCTACCCTGCGGCCATGCGCCATCTGACCGACCTGGGCGGAGCGCTCACCAGTCTCAAGGAAGCGGGTATTGAGATGGATCGCAGCAGTTTGGACCAGGTCGCTGGCCTGACCAAGACGATGCTGGAGAAGGCAAGCGAGCTGAGCGAGGCCATTACTAAGCACGACTTCGCCGATACTGAAGCCCACATGCAGTACTGTGCGACCACCATCCGTCCGCTGATGGATGAGGTGCGTGCTGCTGCGGATGCCCTGGAAGGGGAGGTAGCGGATGATCTGTGGCCTTTGCCGACCTACCAGGAGATGCTGTTCATCAAGTAGGGTTTGAAGGATGAGTGGGTTTTGAGGGGCGAGTCGGGTTTGGCTCGCACCTGCTCGGGGAGGTTCCAGGCATTGGAACTTCCCCTTTTGTTTGGCCTAGACCGCCGCCGCCAGCCAGCGAGCAGCGGCATGGACAATTTGGTCTGGGGTGGCGGGTTTGGTCAGGTATTCGCTGGCACCGGCTAGTTTGCCGCGCAGGCGATCCAGTACGGTGTCGCTGCTGGTCAAAATAATCAGTGGAATGTTCTGTAAGCGCGAGACGCGGCGAATCTGACTGCACAGCTCATAGCCGCTGATCTGGGGCATGATTAGATCGATGAAAATCAGGGCGGGCCTCATTTCCAGAATTTTTTGTAGGGCTTCTACGGAGGAGGCAATGCTCTGGTAGCGGTAGCCATGGGCCGTGAGTACCTGTCCCATTTGTTCGCGCACCTGGCGGCTGTTGTCAATACAAACAATCAGGGGAGCCTGGGGTGATGGTACCATTCTGGGGGCGGGCTGGTTTTGGGCGGGCTGGTTTTGGGCGGGCTGGTTTTGGGCCAGGGATGCTGCTTGGGCAAGTGGGACCTTGGCCAGGGCGGTCAGCG
>JAAUQQ010000207.1 GCA_012032745.1 Synechococcales cyanobacterium RM1_1_8 | reverse complement strand
GGGGAGCAGGTGGGGATAGTAGGTGCGATCGCGTGGTCCAACAGCTTCTGGATCAGGTCTGGGCGACTGAGGTAATGCAGGCGCTCAAAGCTGCCAAAACGAATGTGGGAGCGGCTCCAGCGCACCATCACCGACGATCGCGTCGGCGATGGCTCATCGCCCCGGTAGAGCTGCTCCCCGGTTTCCACCAAACTGAGCGTGCGCGAGGTCCGCACCCCCTGGGCCTGGAGCGCCTCGGCGGCCAGCACCTCCCGTACGCCCCCCTTCAGGGTCAGCCGACCATCGCCGCCGCGAGAGTAGGGCGTCTGGCCCGAGCCCTTGGTGCCCAGGTCATAGAGTTCGCCATCGCGGCCCCGCAATTGGCCATAGAGAAAGCCCCGACCATCCCCCAGGCGAGGGTTGTATTCGCCAAACTGGTAGCCGTGGTAGGACAGGGCCAACAGTGGCGATCGCCCCCAAAAGGCCCCGAAGGCCTCGGTAAAATCCTGATCGCTGACCTGGCTGGGATCCAAACCGAGCTGGGGCAGCAGCGCATCATTGCGCCAGCGCAGGGTATGGCTGGGAAATTCTGCTGCCGCCACGGGATCAAAATAGTCTTCCCCTAGGGACTCCAGCGCTGGCTCATAGGTCAGCTTCAAGAAGGGGTTGTCGGTCTGGAATTCCATGGACTGCTCTGTCGGTTGTCCCGAGCCTATTGTCCCACCCGCCGAACGTTGAGCACATCGCTGAGCTGTAGGAGTTGCGTAATCACCTCGCTGAGCTGGCTGTGGTGGGCAATGTCGATGCTGAGGTCCAGCAGGGCGGGGCGATCGCGGGTGGTGGTAACTTCAGCTTTGCTGACGTTGATGTGGTGGTCGCTGAGGCGGGCCAAAATATCGCGCATCAGGCCGATGCGATCGATGGCTTCCACCTGGATCGGCACGGGGTAGGTGGGGGGATTGTTGCTGTTCATTTCCTCGCCATTCCAGCGCACGGGGATCAGGCGATCGCCCGGCACATCCTTGACGCTACCACAGCCCTGACGGTGGATGCCAATGCCGCGACTGCCCAGGGAAACCACGCCGATGATGCTCTGGCCCGGCAGGGGATTGCAGCATTTGGCCAGGCGGTAGACCATGCCCTCCACGCCCAAAATGGGGAAGCGGCTGTTGTGATGGTTATGGCTGTGATGGTTATGGCTGTGATGGTTATGGCTGTGATGGCCGGACTGGGCAGGCCGGTGGCCCTGGCGCGGCAGCAGCGGCTCCTCGGCTTCGGGCTTGCCGCTCAGCTTTTGCTGCTCCCGAATCGCCTCATTGATGCGGTTGACCACCAGGTTCAGCGTCGTGCCGCCGTGGCCCAGGCCCGCCAGCAAGTCATCCACCGTGTTGTAGTTACAGCGCTCGGCCACCTGCTGCATGGGGGCAGACTTGAGCAGGGCTTCAAAGCCTGCCTTGCCCAGCTCCCGCTCCAACATTTCCCGGCCGTGGGACAGGTGCTCATCGCGGTTGTAGCGCTTAAACCAGGCGCGGATGCGGTTTTTGGCCCCGGAGGTGACGGCAAAATTCATCCAGTCCATGCTGGGGTGGGCGCTTTCGCGGGTAAGGATTTCGACGATGCTGCCGTTTTCCAGGGGCGCACTCAGGGGCACGATGCGGCCATCCACCTTGGCTCCAGCACAGTGGTTGCCCACCTCGGAATGGATGCGGTAGGCAAAGTCTACGGGAGTTGCGCCCTGGGCCAGGGCAATCACATCGCCGCCGGGGGTAAAAACATAGACATCTTCATCGAAGAGGTTGTTTTTGACCGTCTCCAAATACTCCTTGGCATCCTTGAGGTCGCTCTGCCATTCCAGGAGCTGCCGCAGCCAGGAAAACTTCTCATCATCGCTGCTGGCGGCCTGGGGCTGGGAGCCGCCGCTCTCTTTGTATTTCCAGTGGGCTGCAATGCCATACTCCGCAACTTGGTGCATTTCCATGGTGCGAATTTGTACTTCTACCGGGCGGCCACCCAGGCCAATCACAGCGGTGTGGAGCGACTGGTAATGGTTCGGTTTCGGCAGGCCAATGTAGTCTTTGAAGCGTCCAGGAATGGGGCGAAAGGCATCGTGAACAACGGCGAGGGTGCGGTAGCATTCCTGACTGGTATCGACAATGATGCGCAGGGCGGCGATGTCGTAAATTTCGTGGAATTCTTTGTTTTGGCGACGCATCTTACTGAAGATGCTGAACAGGTGCTTGGGCCGACCGCTGATCTCTAGGACTTTGACGCTGGCGTCTCCTAGGCGCTGGCGCAGTAGGGCGATCGCCTCGGCGATGCCCGCTTCTCGCACGGTCCGCTTGGCGGACACCAGCGCTTGAATTTCTCGATATTCCTTCGGCTCAAGGTATTTAAACGCCAGATCCTCCAGCTCCCACTTCATCCGGCCCAGACCCAGGCGATGGGCCAGGGGAGCAAAAATGTCGCGGGTTTCCTGGGCCTTGAGGCGCTGTTTGGCTTCGGATAGGTGCTGGAGGGTGCGCATGTTGTGGAGGCGATCGGCCAGCTTGACCATGATCACCCGAATGTCCTGGGCCATGGCCAGAAACATGCGTCGGAAATTCTCCGCCTGCTGCTCGGTTTTGTTGGAAAAATTGAACTTGGAAAGCTTGGTCACCGCCTCGACCAGATGGCGCACTTCGGCTCCGAATCGCTGTTCGATTTCCTCGGGAGAAATCTCAGTGTCTTCGACCACATCGTGGAGCAGGCCCGCTGCAATCACGGCGTCTCCGCTGCCCAGCTCATAGAGGATATTGGCCACCTCGATCGGGTGGCAAATGTAGGGCTCCCCCGATTGGCGCATTTGGCCTGCATGGAGGCAATAGGCAAATTGCAACGCCTTGCAGACCAGATCCGCAGATTCCGCTGCCCCGACATCGCTCAGGGCCGTGTTACAAAAAAATTGGTTGCCCAGATCTGGAACTTGCGCCTGGAGGCGGGCTTCTAACCAGGCTGGCAGTTGGAGATCCGGCTCCAGGGAAACAGCGGGAGTAGCAGCGATCGCGGTGGCAACGTTCATAGCAATTTCCGGAGACGATAGGGCTGAGACTCAGGGGCGCTGCGGGGCGTGGGGGACCGCAGAGATAGGCTTAAAGTGACCATTTCCAGAAGACAAATCATCACCCCAGTGGCCAATTGGAAGGTTGAATCGCAGGTGGAGGGCGACAGCCAGAACCGGCGGAAAACAGGTGCAAGTCAGGAAGTGCAAATCAGGCGGCCCCAGAGCGATCGCCCGAAAGACCTCGGAGCCGACAATCCGCACATTACACTCGCGGGGACTGCCCCCGACCGGGACAATGGACTCAGCCAGGGACTGTGATGGATTGGAATCATTCTAGCGAGCCTGAAATGGACCACAATTGGCTGTATTCAGGCTTCGATTGGGTATTCAATTCTTTCCTACAGAATGCTTTTCACGGTGGTTTGAAGTAGGTCTCATCATAGCGAAAAGTTTGTTCACACTTAAGAATTTCTTAAACTTTCCCTTCCCCTTGGTCCCAGGTGGGATCCTAGCTTAGGCCTGCCTTCGCCCCCCAACTCTGCAAGCTTCGCTGCTCCCCGAGGCGATTGGCTTCGCCAAGCTCCGAAGCATCGCCTCCCCCCGACCTCTATCGTCCCAGCTAGCCCCAGCTTGCCATGGTTCCCCCCGCGATTGAACAGAACCCCGCCGCTCCGTTTCTGGCCCTGCGTCAGGCCAGCCTCGTGGTCCAGGATGGGCTGGAGACAGGCGATCCCAGCCTAGTTGCAGCCCGGATTGCTGCGCTTGCGCAAGTCTTCCAAACCCAGGTTCAGCCCCTGAGCTGGGAAGCCTGGCCCAGGGAGCGCCAGGGGTTGCTGGCATCGCTGCGGGTAGAAATGCACCGCCAGTTGCGGTTGTTGGCGACGGATGCGATGTTCTTGAAATCTGCACGCCAAGGGGAGACGATCGTCCAGCGGCGGCGGCAAATTGGCGATCGCCTCACTGCCCTGATCGGTTACTGCGAGGTGGCGGAACAGGAGGAACTCCAATTTTTGCCTGAGCCGCCGCCCGAGCCGCCGCCCGAGCCGCCGCCCACCCCCTAAGGAGCACCCGTGAGCCAGTGCCTGCCGTCACAGAATCCAGCCTGACAAACGACGATGCTAAACAACAGCGACATCCAGGCGGCCCCCTGCCATACCCTGCAGATAAGTCGGATTACATCTACGAGAGCCAGGCTGGTCTCGCCAAGCCGCAATTATTGCGAAGCCTCAATAGCTGCTCTAAAGTCTCAGCTTGGAAGTCTAAAATTACGTCCAAGCGCTGCCTTCGCCATCTCCATTATGATGGCTGAAGCGTAGGTTTGTAGGAACTTAACCCTACCCATTTTGCTTGGCAACTGTGCCGATTCTGAACCGTTTTCCCCGAGTTACGTTTTCCTCTAGTAACTGAATTACTGCCGTGCTTTGTCCCAAGGATCGAAAGACCCCCCTGATCGACACTTGTTTGACCGAAGGCCTCAACACGAAGCATTGCACCGATTGCAAGGGCACTTGGCTGCCTGCGGCGGAGTATAAGGTGTGGCAAAAGCGCCAGCCCGAGGGCGAGCTGGACCCGGCCCGGCTGTCTGCGCCCCTGGATGTGGAGTTCGTGCAAGCGCCCTATGACACCAGGGCTGCGCTCTGTCCCGAATGCGGTGCCTATCTGGCCCGCGCTCGGGTCAACTGGCGTCCAGCGTTTTATGTGGAGCGCTGTCCCGCCTGTGAGGGGATCTGGTGTGACCATGGGGAATGGGCGGTGTTGGAAAAGCTGGGTTTCCATCGCTCGATCCACACCCTGTTTTCCAAGGATTGGCAAGTACGGGTGCGCAAGCAACAGCTCATCGATCAGGAGCGCCAGGCGATCATCGAGAAGCTGGGGCCAGAGCTGGCGGAGAAGATTTTTATTTTGACGGCGGAGCTGGAGGAACATCCCAAGGGGGATTTTGGGGTGGCCTACCTCATGCGTCGTTTTGAGAATGTGCGCAATGATGCCAGCGCCAGCGACCCTTACTGAGCGGGACTAGGCGGGGCCAGCCTGGGTTGGGCTGGGGGAGCTGGGGGCCTTTGCGCCAGGCGGCAGGACCGCAGGAGTCGCCGTCGCAGTCAGGGGTGTCGGTTCGGCGGAACGGGCTGGCCCGGCTTGTCCAGGGCTGGGGGAAAGACCGGGGGTGGAGGAACCGCTGGCGGCAAGGTCGCTGGGCCAGAATGGGAAGCTGTGGCGCTTGTCGTAGTTGGAGGCGATCGCCAAAATCACCCCCCCCAGCACCAACACTGGCCAGGGAAACACCGCTTGGCGCAGCCAATCAAAAAACTGCGACAGCACAAAAAAGACGATAAAACTTGCAACCCAAATCTGCACGGCTAATGCTCCCAATCACCCGACTCAAGCATCCGAAATGTCCCACCAGATGCTCCGAGCTTGGTTCACCCGAGGGTAGTTCATAAAGACTATAGCGAAGCAGTCTCAGATTGGCGAATGGGCTGGGGCCGTTTACGGGGCTAGTAGACTTGGGCGTAAGTTTAGCTGCCCTCACCCCAACCCCTCTCCCAGGAGGGGAGAGGGGCTCCGATCCGGCTCCCCTTATCCATTCCATGGAGAAGGGGGTGGGGGATGAGGTCGTCGGCTCAAGCTAGCCTAAGAACTCTTGCCCTGATGTGCTGGGGCGATCCTTCGGAGCTTGGCGAAGCCAGTCGCTGCCGAAGCATTGCGGGGATTCCAGCGCGATCGCCGCTCTTCGATGTGGGTGCTCTCCAGGGCCTTTTTCAAATGGCGGGGGCTGCTTTCAAACGAGAGCGATGAAGGCAGCGGGTCTTGGCCATAGGCGGCTTGGATGAAGGCCATGACTTCGGCGTAGCTGGGAGAAAATTCATCCCGCTGGGCAGCCTCGTGCGATCGGTGCTGCGTCTGCAGAAACTGGCCCAGGGCCGTGGAGAACAAGGCCGTACCATCGTCGAAGAATCGCTCCGTGGTCGCGCCATATTTTCCATAGGGGTGATAGACCAAGTCCGCTGGAGCCTGGGCTGCCACCCAGGAGGCATAGCACCAGTATTCGCCATAGGTGCCGAAGGTGTTGGCCGATCGCATCATCAGCCTCAGCCAATGGTCCTCCGAATCGAAATAGCGATTGATCTGGGCGGCAAAGCTCTGGAGATGGGACTGCTTAAACCACATGTGGTGGGAAATTAAGGTTCCCTGGGGATCGGCGATCGCCTCCACGCCCAGAATTGTCGAGATCCAGTGGCCCCAGCGGGAGACAATTGCCCCATTGCCATAGCGATTGTCTTGCAGCAGGGCAAAGGTATGGCGGAGGCCCTCTCTCCCCCGCTCCAGCAGCGGCCAAGCCGCCACGGGCAGCAGATCACTATCCCAGACCACAAACCATTCACTCAGCCCAGGAATCCCTTCGTGGGCACCCAGCTTTAAGAGTTGCTGATAAAACCAACCGGGGCTGTACAGAGACCCCTGCTCTAGGTTCAATTCAGCACAGAGGCTGGCCTTGGTCAGTTCTGCGTCGGGGAAAAAGTGTTCTTCTGGATGAATCTTGAGCGGCGCAGTCTGCCAGTTGGGGCAGCGGGACTCCAGCATCGCAGCCGAGGGGGCTGGGGTGATCAGGTGAATGGTCCGGGGCTGATAGTGGTGGGTCAGTCCTTCCAGCACTGCCTGGGTATTCCAGCCTGCACAGTAGAGGGGGATGACAATATCGAATGGTTCGTTGAGCGGTTCGTCCAATGATTCGTCCAATGGTTGGGCAAGGGATTCCGTTGAATGACTGGAGCTTGGATCAAGCATGGCTGGTGCCCTGAGTTCTGTCGGCAGGATTCAAAATCGGAACTCCATCGGTCCTGAGAGCGCCCAGGAACAGGTCATGGATAGGCCCTGTTCCTGGGCAGAGCGGTTGCATTGTGCCTACACAACTGATGCTGTCACCACAGCTTCCCCTCGGGGAACGGGGGGCCGTCCAGGGCCAGCTTCACCGAGACCATGGCCCACCGTGGAGGGATCTTCCAAGCCCACATCGCTACAGAGCGGATCGATGCCCCTGCCGCCGCGCGGGAAGGCCTGGCAGAGAACTTGATAGTCCGCGATCGCCCCATACAACTCCGCCTGGCTCAAATCATTCAGATAGCCACATTGGCCAATCTCCCCCTTGGGCAGCGGAGCCACCAAATTCTGGCCGCGCTTCTGAAAAATCTTCACCTGGGACGACCAGAGCGTTTCCTTCTTCAAGAGGATGTCATGCCAGAGGCTGAGGCCAAAGCTGCTGATCAGGGCCAGGATGCGCTGGCATTCCGCCTCAGTGATCCAGCCGAGGCGCTGGCTGAGGAAAGCGCCAAAGCCCATGCCAATGGCCACCGCATGGCCATGGAGCAGACCCGCTTCAATTTCAAAGCCCGGCGACCAGGTGTGACCATAGGCGTGGGGGCGGCATTGGTGGGTTTCATACAAATTGCCGTACTCCGCTGCAACATAGCTGCGCAGGGCTCCGCCGAGGATCTTCTGGGAGAGCAGGCTGATCTCACTCTCCGGTTCACAGTCGAGGGTGCCAAAGCGGCTGCTGATCAGGGCGGGGCCTGCGGCTTCGAGGTTGCGGAACAGCTCGGCATCCTTGACCACGGCCATCTTGATGATTTCGATGATGCCGTGGCGAAGCCAGCCCTCCCGCAGGGTTTTGAAGAAAAAGCGATCGGTGATGGAAAGCACGGGGGGATGGTAGGCCCCGAACAGGTTTTTGTAGCCAAAGCCATCGCAGCAGGTGCGGGGAGAAGGTCCGGCATCAATGCCCGCCACGATGCTGGTGGAAAGCATGATGTAGGGCGTATTGCGGTGGTAAAGGGCGCAGGCCAAGCCCCCCGTATCGGCCAAAACGCCACCGCCCACAATCAGCACCGGCTCGTTGCGCGAGACCCCCAGTTGTTTGAAATCGCCCAGCATGGCTTCCACCGTGGCGATGCCTTTATCCACCTCCATGGCGCGATAGATCAGCTTGTCCAAGTGGATGCCGTGGTGAGCAAAATATTGGCTCAACAGGTCTCCAAAGAACTGTTCGACATTTTGATCGACCAGACAGACACAGCGACCGAGGGAAACATAGGCATCGCGCAGCAGCAGATTGCTGGGATCTAGGACATGATCCACCAGTTTGATTGAAGTAAAGGTGCTGGAATGCACCACTGCTTCAATCGCTTGATCGTCGTCGCTGCTCTCCACAAACCCTTGGCTTTCGCGATAGCTGGAGGTGGGGTAAATCGCATGGGGGTGGGTGGTGACCAAGTCCGCCGCCAGCCCTTGGTAGAATTGCCGATCTTTGCCGTTGATCAACCGTTGAAGTAGTTTGGTGACGCCAAAATTAGAGCCATGAATGCGATCGGCAAAGGCATACCAATCGGCCCCTGAAGTTCCATCAAACGCCTTGATCAGTTCTGCCAAAGCACCGAAAATCGACTGAGGGAAAAATTGAGACAGCTCCGCAGACTGCGACAGGCCGCAAGGCCAGAAATGGCATTGGCAGCAGCAAATTCCTGGCCCAATTCCTGGGAAAAGGCGGGGCTGTGGATCAGGGAAAGCAGCAGTTTTTTGAAGCGATCATCTCCCATCAGGGTATCCAGGGTATCGGCTAGCTTTTGGTCTGCCAAGGGCTGACTGTCATAGCTGGCAATGAATTGCTGAATTGCAGAAGTTGTCTGTGCCATGGTAGTCCAGAGAAATTACAGCAATGGAAGTCATCTCTCAGAATTTTGCGATGCAAGAGTTGTCTTCAATTTTCCAGTAAAAATTGAACTCGATTGGATTGGGAGCGGGAAGTCGATGGCCCAGTCGCCTTTGCAGACGAGGCCGAAAGATTGGGGCGATCGCAGACCCAGTAATGTTTGCCTTCAAGGTGGGCAAAAGCGGGCGGAGCATCGCAAAAGGCTGAAAGGTGGAGACTTCTACTCTGGTGTCAACTTAACATACAAAAATCAAAATATTGAGAAAATCTTAAAGAAATTGTTGGGTGATTTGAAAGTGTGATTTA